>NZ_KV440953.1:4286791-4586791 GCF_001636425.1 Heyndrickxia acidicola | reverse complement strand
GGTCCCGTTACAGAGTCCACTTCCCCTACGCTGTATCCGCCTTTCTTCATAATATCAACGGCTACCAAGAGCCCATAGGTACCAATCCGGTTTCCGATAAAGTTAGGAGTATCTTTCGCAAGAACCACTCCTTTTCCAAGTACATCTTCACCGAATACCTTCATAAACTCAAGAACCTTGGCATCGGTTTGTTTCGTTGGAATCACTTCAAGAAGCTTTAAATATCTTGGAGGATTGAAGAAATGAGTTCCAAGGAAATGCTTCTGGAAGTCTTCTGAGCGGCCTTCTGCCATCGCTTCTACAGAAATACCTGAGGTGTTGGAGCTGACAATACTGCCAGGCTTCCGGTACTGATCTATTTTTGCAAAAACCTGCTGTTTAATATCTAATCTTTCGACGACTACTTCAATGATCCAGTCTACATCCGAAAGCCTTTTTAAATCGTCTTCCATATTTCCAGCCTCAATCAAGGCTAAATTATCTTTTTTTGTAAGCGGCGCAGGCTTTTGTTTCAATAACCCCTGTAAAGCCTGAGAGCTCAATCGATTTCGCACAGCTTTATCTTCTAATGCTAACCCTTTGGCTTGTTCCTCTGGTGTTAATTCCCTAGGCACGATATCCAATAGCAAGGTTGGAATGCCAATATTGGCCAAATGGGCAGCTATACCGGATCCCATGACTCCTGACCCTAAAACAGCTGCTTTTTTAATGCTGTAACTCAATGCTATTTCCCCCTTCGACAACTTTGAATGAATACTCATTCATTTTACTGCCAAAAAAAATCTCACGAATGAGCTTACTATACTAAATATAAATGAATTTTCTCAATATAGCAATGCTTTCGTCTTCGAAAATCGGAAATTTTTTAAAAATTTAAAGAACAGACTCTGCGGCTTTTCTTAAATATTCACCCTGCCAGCCGGGAATGCTAATTACGAATTAAATCTGGGGGGTGAAACAGATGGCACGAATGAAGAAAAATCCTTCTAAAGCAGGCGTCAGTGCTGCCAGCGTAAAAGGAAATGCAGGTCCAACCGTAGAAAATGACGGCGGAGGCAAGGTAAACAGCCAAAACAACCAGTACAAAAAACACTAGAAAAGCGGAAGACGCCTGCTTATCGGCGACCAGCATAAGGTGAGCCGGCTGAGAGGTTTGGTATTTAACCTCTCGGACGGATTGACTTATGACCTCGAGCCGATGGCGTCTGGAGCTGGACAATAGAAAAGCCGAAGACGCCCGTTTATCGGCGCCTAGCATTAGGAGAGCCGGAGAGAAAGGGTCGCCTTTTAACCTTCACTGAGGTCCATTAGTTATGACAGGACACCGCCTTCAGCACCTTTTCCATTATAAAATACAAAAACCCCCTGCAAAACACAGTAATGCAGGGGGCGTTTACATTATTTTCCGAGAACACCTTTTAGAACAAAGGCAACGTTTGCAGGGCGTTCCGCCAAGCGGCGCATAAAGTATCCATACCAGTCTGTTCCATAAGGAATATACACACGCATTTTATATCCTTCTTTGATAAGCTCCAGCTGACGCTCTGGGCGGATCCCAAACAGCATCTGAAATTCATATTGGTCATTCGGGATATTGTATTCTTTTACAAGCTGCTTGGTATACTCAATAATTTGTTCATCATGCGTAGCTATTGCAGTATAGTTTCCATTTAAAAGGTGCATCTTAATAATTTTTTTATAGTTTTCATCTACATCCTTTTTGTCCGGAAATGCAACAGTGGCAGGCTCCTTATAAGCCCCTTTGACAAGGCGCAGATTTGGGGAAAATTGATTTAGTTCCTCAATATCCTTTTCTGTACGGTACAAATAAGCCTGGATAACGGTTCCAATATTATCATATTCCGTCTTAAGGTTTTTAAAGATTTCAAGTGTTTTTTCTGTTCTTGCATGGTCTTCCATATCAATTGTAATAAAGACATTATTCTGCTTGGCAGCATCCATGATACGGCGCATATTATTCATCACAAGTTCGTCGGAAATATCCATTCCCATTGATGTAAGCTTTAATGAAACCTGGGAATCTAATCGTTCTCTGCCAATTGCCTCAATGGTTCTAATAGCATTATCCGCCATTTCGTTCGCTTCTGCTTCGTTATCTACAAATTCCCCTAAGTAGTCCACTGTAATCAGCAAGCCTTTACGGTTAAATTCTTTTATAACCTTAACAGTCTGCTCAATATTTTCCCCCGCAACAAAACGCGCTGCTCCAAATCGCAGGCCGTACCTTTTGGCCATATTAGTGAAAAATCGATTTTTTGCTAAAAACAAGAAAAAATTACGCATTAATTGTTCCATTTCTTGCCCTCTCCCCTTTGAAGTAAACTTATCATTCTTTATGGAACCGCTTACTGTCATTTTTTTATAAAAATACAGAAATTACATTCATATATTATCACGGAAAACCTTTTTTGAATAGGCATTTTATAAGGAAACCCGTCAATATTTGTCGTTTTTCATGGATAATGCCATTTCAATATTGGCACACTAAGAAAAGCGCAAGCGACTTGCTCATCGGCGTATGGATTCCGAAGTCTTCGACTGAGATAAAGAAAACACAGCGAGGGACGAGATGATGTTGACTTATCGCAGGGAGGAGACGCAAAAATCCACTAGCCGATAGGCGCTGGAGCTAGACAATGAAAAGCGCAAGCGCCTTGCTCATCGGCGTATGGATTCCGTAGTCTTCGACTGAGATAAAGAAAACACAGCGAGGGACGAGATGATGTTGACTTATCGCAGGGAGGAGACGCAGAAATCCACTAGCCGATAGGCGCTGGAGCTAGATAGATACTACTTATATAATTTCATACGCTTATCCTTTAAAAAAGGACTGCACACACAGATCATGACTGGAGGTAATATGGACATGGAACAACAACACCAACAAACTAGTCAAAATCCTGCTCATGCTTATCATGAGCCTCCGCAGGTGCTGACTACAAAAGATTTATCTTATTTAAATGACATGCTTTCCTGGAATCTGCTTGCTATGAAAAAGGCTCATTTTGCAGCAGAGCACTGCCAGGATGCTTCATTAAGAAGCGCCTTTGAAAAATGCGGACAAATGCATCAGCAGCATTATCAACAAATTTTAGGACATTTGAATACAAATCAGCCAACACAAAACACTCAACAAATGATGTAACGGAACAGGAGGTACTACTATGCAAAATCAAAATGCACCCAAAATTCAAAATTCCAAAACTTCCATACCAGAAACTCCCCGCATGAATGATCGGGATCTTGCGAACGATTTACTGGCTATGGAAAAGTATATGACAGCTTCCTATAACACCGCCCTAAATGAAGCCAGTCACTCCGCCCTTTATCAGGATCTGCTTTCTATTTATACAGAAACACATAATGAGCAGCGCGAGCTCTATAATCTTATGTTCCATAATGGCTGGTACAAGCTCGAGGCTGCGGAGCAGCAAAAAATCCAGCAGGCTTACCAGCAGCATCAGGCATACTCCTCTCAATTTCCATACGGAAATCAAACACATTGAAAGAAAAGCGGAAGCGCCTTGCTCATCGGCGTACGGATTTAAAAGGCTTCGACTAAGATAAGGCCGAATACAAACTGAGAGCACCGAAATGGGTTAGAGAATTTCCTGTACCCATTTTGGTGCTCAAATTACTCTATTTTAAAATCCTTTAAAGGATAATAAATCAAGTCACACCTTGCCACAATGGCACTCGCAGGAAACAAACCGAGACCATTGCGGCTGTCCATGCTTTTCAGACGGTTATCCCCCATAACAAAAAATTTGCCTGCAGGCACCGTAATCGGTCCAAAATCCTGATTTAATATCTCCCCTTTTTTACGTGCTTCCATTCGATTTTTAACTAGATAATTTTCGGCTTCCTTTTTTCCATTCACAAAAAGATACCCTTTTTTGATTTGAATCTTATCACCTGGCAATCCAATTAAACGCTTAACGTAATTAACTTTATGGATTGTATCTTTAATGATAACAATATCTCCTCTTTGCGGCTTTTCAAGCTTATATACCTCTTTATTTGCCAGCATATGATCTCCATTAAACAGCGTAGTTTGCATAGACTCCCCCTCTACAATATAGGGTGAAAAGAAGCATACACCTATAGCTGCCAGTGCACAAAGCAGAAGTAATACTATCTTCAATCCCCTTGTTAAGAGCCTTCTCCTTTTCATTGAACCCCCTCCAAGTCTTCTAATGTCCTTTCTTTAAACTTATTCTGATTCCATCTCATTCATGCTGTTTTCACCATTAAGAGACACCTTACATAATTCCGGTCTATTTGGAAAAGATATGGACAAATCACTATTCATGCCAGGCACCGGGGGAAGAATGATGAATATTTTTAAGAGGAAAAAAAAGCAGAAACAGGCGAATACCAATCCAAGTCCTGGCGCACAGGTCTCAATGGAGGACAAACCAGCTTCAGATGATATAAAGGAAGAATTCTTTACTAATACAAAAATGAAATTTTCCTTTTCTCTGAAATTTGTTTCTACGATTATTGATGAAAATATCCTTCAGAAGGATGTCCTGCCTTACTTATTGGAGGGAGAATTCAGCGGCCTGAATGATGTCAAGTCCATTCTTCCTATTGCAGACGTGGAAGTTAGCACAGATCCATCTATAATTGAACAGAAAATGTTTAATGGATATGTCCTTCTGCGCTCTACACAAGAAAGTGATAAGTATGTCTTTATTGCTGCACAAAAAGAGGTAAGCAGATCTATCTCCGCACCGGAAATTGAGTTTAGTGTAATTGGCCCTAAAGAAGCATTTATTGAAACACTGGATCAAAACTTAAACCTGATTCGCAAAAGGCTTCCCATTAAGGAATTAATTATAAAAGATTTTACACTTGGCACTCTCTCAAAAACCAAGGTAGCCTTGCTGTATATTGATGGAATTGCCAATGAAGAAAATGTGAATACCGTTAAGCAGCGACTGCAGGATATTGACTTTGACGAAATTAGTGACAGCTCCTTTATCGAACAGCTGATGGCGGATAATCACAATTCTCCTTTCCCTCAATTTCTTGATACAGAAAGGCCAGACCGGGCAGCCGGAGTTCTTACCCAGGGAAAACTTATCATGCTTGTAGATGGCTCTCCACATGCCTTGATTGGTCCCACCACGCTGGTGGAGTTCTTTGGTTCCTTTGAAGATTATTATCTGAATTGGATTATTGCTACTGTATTCCGGCTTCTGCGGATATTCTCGGTTGTTTTCTCCATCCTGGTAACACCGTTATATGTAGCTGCGCTTACCTACCACTATCATTTAATTCCAAGGGACCTGATGGCTACTCTTATCAGCTCTAGGCAAGGAGTTCCGTTTCCACCGATCTTAGAAGCAGTTGTTCTGGAAGGGACTATTGAGCTCCTCCGGGAAGCCGGCGCCCGATTGCCGACGAAAATCGGCCAGACGATCGGTATCGTGGGCGGTATCGTAATTGGGACTGCTTCTGTTGAAGCAGGATTCACGAGCAATGTGCTGCTCATTCTGGTTGCCCTTGCAGCACTGGCCTCCTTTACCACCCCTGTATATAAAATTGGTAATACGATCAGGCTTTTGCGTTTCCCCTTTTTGTTTTTTGCTGAGCTTTGGGGACTTCTTGGAATTGTCTTTTGTTTTTGCATTCTGATGACACATTTATTGAGGCTGACCTCTCTTGGCCGTCCATTTCTCGAGCCGCTCTATCCTCCACGCGTCATCGATTTGAAGGATACCATTGTAAGGCTTGGTTTCAACAAACAATCACTACGGCCGCAATATTTACGAACAGAAAAGACTCGGCGGTTTCCTAAAAAAGACGGAAAGATTAAGAAAGACATAGATGAGTAATCCAGATATAGAAGAATGCCCATATTGGAGGTGATACCTTGAAGCCCATTCCGGAAAATCTTAAAGTTTCACATTTCCTCACCTTTTATTTAATGGTTTCCATGCAAGTCGGTGTGGGAATTTTGGGGTTTCAGCGTATCATAGCCCGTATTGCCGGCTACGATTCTTGGATATCGGTGATTATTGCAGGTGTCAGTTCCAATATCATTATGTGGTTCATGTATAAGCTTATGGAAAACAGCAATGGCGATTTAATTGACGTTCATCGTGACCTTTTTGGAAAATGGCTGGGATCACTGGTCAGTATTGTTTTTGGGTTTTACTTCATCGCACTTCTTATCACCATTCTAAAAACGTATATCGAAATCGTTCAGGTATGGATGTTTCCGGATTTCAGCACCTTCTGGTTTGGGGCAGCCTTTCTCCTTCTGTGCATTTATATCATTTATGGAGGATTTCGGACAGTAACAGGGATTGCATTTTTTGCCTTCGTCCTTCCATTATATATAACGATAATATTTGGGCTTGCCCTCCAGTTTGCAGATTTCTTTCATTTTTTACCGATATTGGACCACTCTTTTTCCAAGATTTTGAGTGCTTCACAAAGTATGTCTTTATCCTATTCAGGATATGAAATTTTTGTCTTTTTCTATCCTTTTATAAAGAATCCAGAGAAATCAAAGAAATGGACACACTTCGGACTGATTTTTACCATGATTTTATATTTGTACACTGTATTTGTTTCTTTTTCTTTTTATACTGAGGAACAGCTCTCCAAAGATATTTGGGCCACATTAACCACCTTTAAAATTGTTCATTTGCCTGTAGCAGAAAGGTTTGAATACATTGGCATTGCCAACTGGTGCCTGATCATTCTTCCAAATGTCTGCCTTGCACTTTGGTGTGCCACCCGCATTTTTAAGAGAACCATCAAACTGAACCAGCGAATAGGAGTCATTTTAATATCCGTTTTGGCGCTTATTATCATGATATTTTTTAAAACACGAGGGCAAATTGACAATTTAAATACCATTGTTGGAGGAGTCAGTTTTTTATTGGATTATTTCTACATTCCACTCCTAACCGTAATATTACTGCTTGTGAATAAGCTGAAAAGGGGGAAAAAAATGCAATGAAATCATTTTCTCTCATCCTTTTGTGCTTCCTTTTGCTTACAGGATGTGTCCAGCAGCAAATTATTGATGAAGTGAATGTCGAGACTGGTCTGGGCTTTGATTTACTAGAAGGTAACCGTATTAAGGGTACCGTTCTTTATCCTCAATTTCTGCCGGATAAAAGTGTCAATAATGTCACGATTGTTGAATCGGCCAAGGTCAGCCGTGATTTATTATCCAAGCTTGAAAGGCAGTCCAATCAGCCTCTTGTTACAGGAAGCCTGGAGGTTGTATTATTCGGAAAAAAACTTGCGAAAGAGGGGTTTTTCCATCTGATTGATTCCTTGCAGCGCGATCCTAATATTGGGTCAAGAATTGATTTGGCTGTCGTGGATGGTACCGCCGAAGAAGTTCTTCAGGGAAAATACGGAATGGAAGGGAATGGGGTCTACATTAAAAGCCTGATGGACCATAACATGAAATACAGGGATGTTCCAAGGCAGAATCTCCACCTCTTCGCTTCCTATTTATATTCCAAAGGAAGAACGACTTATCTGCCCATTATTAGAAAGGTAAACAATACGGAATTGGAAATCAGCGGGATGGGCCTTTTTAATAATAAAAGATTAGTTCAAAAAATTGGCGAAGAAAAAATGTTTTTCTTTAAAATCCTGGTGGATAAATACAGTGAAGGCAGCGAAACCATTAAATTAGATGGGGATGAAGCAGTCGTCAGAAGTATCAGCTCCACCAATAAAATAAAGGTGAATACTCATAAACATCCGACAGAGGTAACAATTGAAGTAAAAGTTAATGGAGTAATTCGTGAATTTACTGGTAATCATCTAGACATGAAAAAAGAAAACGTCATTAGAGAAAAATTTGAAAAGATAATAAAAAAAGAAACGCTGAGCATGCTAAAGCAATTTCAAAAAAATCATATTGATCCTGTAGGCATTGGCGAACGCGTTCAAAGCGTTACGCGCCATTTTAACTGGAGCAAGTGGAGGGACGAATATCCAAACGTTAAATTTAAGGTGAAACCAAAGGTTATTATCATGGAAAGCGGTACGGTGGAGTAAGTTCATTTCTAAGCGCTTTTTATAACAACATTCACTTTCTATTCTATAAGCAAGCAGAAACATTGAATTACACAGGAAGAATGACTACAATACAATTATAGTTTTAATAACACGAGGTGGTATAGAGTGGAAGAAATTAAAAAAACCGAAACATATCAAGAACTCATTTCTCAATCAGAGCCAGTCATCATAAAGTTTTTTGCTGATTGGTGCCCGGATTGCAAGGTAATGGACATGTTCATTGATGATGTAATAAAAGAACATCAAGAGTACAAGTGGTTCGAAATGAATACCGATCAATTCCCTGAGGTGGCAAAAGAGAACCAGGTAATGGGGATTCCGAGCCTTCTCATTTTCCAGGACGGTGAAAAGAAAGCACATTTACACAGTGCAAATGCAAAATCACCTGAACAAGTGAAGGATTTTTTAGAATTAGTAAAATCTAACTAAAAAATGCGGAAGCGCCTTGTTCATCGGCGTACGGATTCCGTAGTCTTTGACTGAGATAAAGGAAACACAGTGAGGAACGAGCTGATGTTTCCTTATCGTAGGGAAAAGACGCAGAAATCCGATAGGCGCTGGAGCTGGACAATGAAATGGGGAAGCCCCTTGTTCATGACTGAGATAAAGGAATCATAGCGAGGCCGTTCATAAAAATTTTATAGGCTAATCCTCAATAAACCCGGCAAGAGCCGGGTTTATTATTTATACAGAGTTCAGTCTGTCATCTTTTCTCCTCTAATTTCTGCCAATTAATATTCAAAGTATATTCTCACTTTTCCATTTTATCATGAGAAAAATGGATTAAATGATGACTAACTTGTTTGCTTTTTAAATTTTGGGGTAATCTATCAGTAAGTAAAGCAAATAAACAGAAAGAAAGGTGAAAATACATGCTTTGGACTATAATTGGTATTTTGCTTATACTTTGGATTTTAGGATTTTCCCTTCACATTGCAGGCGGATTAATTCACATCCTGCTGGTTATTGCTATCATTGTCTTCATCATTAACCTTGTAACAGGTCGAAGACGATCATAGCAGGTCAAATAAGAAAAAAGAGTAAAAATTTTATACTTTCCACAAAAAAAGCAGGGCCCTTGGCCCTGCTTTTTCCATTTCAAACTCTTACAAAAGCTTTATTCCCAGAAGGCCTCCGATTTTCTGTCTTTGCTCTTCCAGTTCTTTTATTCCTTTAAAGTTTGTTAACAGTCCCTGAAATACGTATTTTTTAATAGGCATACTAGCAGCTTCGTTTAACAGGAAATCAGCGGCATCCATCAGCTCCTGCTGCTTTTCCGCCTTTAAGGGCAGCTGTTCTAATATCGATTTCATTTCTTTTAAGATATGCACTACTTCTTCCTCCGGATTGCTATTTTCTTTACAGCTCGTTTGGAAGAAGGCATCGATCCCGTTTGAACCGATTATCGGCTCCTCCCCTTTCTCCAAAAAGGATACTACCAACTCATCAATTCTTTTCATAATGAACTCAGACAGTCTGTCAACATTGAGTTGGATTCCCTGAAAGATCGTTACTCTTAAATATGAATTTCGAATTCCGTCCAAAGAAAGAATAACATCTCCAATAAAGGGTCTGATTTTATCACCATATATCATCATTAAGTGGCTTTCATACCATTTTATCGTCTCTGCAATATTTTTCTGTAAATATTCTCGCAGCTCTTTATTAATGGAATGATTTTGCTCACGTATGTGCATAACGATAAAATCCCGATGCTGTATAAAAAATTCAAATTGCGCCTTAATTTGTTCTTTCATTTTATCGCGGGGTGCCAATTCCGTTTCGCTTATTTTCACTATTTTCGAGCGCAGAATCGCGTAGTAATAATCAAAAATAGCAAGTAAAAGCTCTTCTTTGGATGAAAAATAAGTATAAAATGCTCCCTTTGAAATGCCATACTCTGTTACAATATCCTGCACAGAAGTTGACTGAAAGCCTTTTTCAGCAAATAGCTTAATCGCTGTTTCCAATAGCTCAATTTTTTTTTGTTTCATCCTTTTTCACCTCCCAATCGTACATACCACTTTAAGAGTATGATTCAGGCTGCAGGATGGGCATGGGCATGCGCATACATCTCGTTTCGCACCCCCATAAAGTCCCTTTGTATCTTCTATTTAGAAATCCAAAAAACAAAAGTGTATACAAGTCCATTCCTGCGATGATATGACTTCATAAAAAATTTATATAAAACAAATACTTATTTCTTGAAATGATATGACCAGTCAGTTATATTTTAAAAGGTAATGACCAGTCAGTCAAACTTATCTTTTACCTAGTCTTTATTACATATCCACTTTTCTTTTAGGGTCACCGAAGGACTGCCAGGAAAAAGCGGCTTACAACATTGCCGTCAAAATGGGGTAATTTTTTAAGAAAGCATTACATGAAACACAAAGCAGCTACCCTTTCGGTTGCTGGAAAAGGAGCGAGAATCTATTGAACGCTATCATTAACTTTTGCTTGAAAAACAAGTTTGCCATTTGGCTGATTACACTGATCGTCACAATAGCAGGCATTTATGCAGGGATAAATATGAAAATGGAAACCCTCCCTAATATTAATGCACCTATTATTACGATTACCACCACCTACCCTGGTGCAACACCGAATCAGGTAGCGGAAGACGTAACAAAGCCAATAGAGCAGCAAATTAAAAATCTTCCAGGCGTGGATACAGTGAGTTCGACCTCCATGCAAAATGCTTCTACTATCCAAATTCAATACAACTACAATAAAGATATGGATAAAGCACAAAACGAAGTAAAGGATGCCTTAACATCTGTCAATCTTCCGGACAACGTAAAGACTCCAACCGTTTCACGTTTTAATATTAATGATTTTCCAATCCTTTCCTTAAGCCTGTCCAATAAACATCAATCATTGGCTGAACTGACGCAAACAGCTACTGAGGATGTAATTCCGGACTTGGAGGGAATTGAAGGGGTTTCCCAGGTACAGGCATCAGGTCAGTATGTGCAAGAAGTGGACCTTACCTTTAACCAGGATAAACTGAATAAGTACGGCCTGTCTGAAGACACAATTAAACAATTGATTCAGGGTTCTGATGTATCCGTTCCCCTTGGGTTGATTAATTTTGGCAACAAAAATAAATCTGTTGTCATTGATGGAAATATAAAGTCCCTGGACGATTTTAAAAATATTGAAATTCCTTATACACCAAAACAGACTCCGTCAATGGGTGCTGCTGGAGGCAGTCAATCCTCCCAGGCTCAAGGAGGCATGCAGTCACAAAGCCAAGCAAGTCAGAGCGGACAAATGACAGGCAGACAAGGTTCTCAAAGCCAGGGTGCAGGTGCTCAGTATCAAAGTCAGTCCCACGCTCAATCTAGTACAGCAAATACTCAAGCCGGCAGTTCTCAAGCTGCTAATGTAAACCTTCCTACCGTTAAATTAAAGGATTTGGCAAACATTGTCCTGGTAGGCAAGCATGAATCTATTTCAAAAACAAACGGCCAAGAATCCATCGGGATTGAAATTACGAAATCCCAAGATGCGAATACCGTTGATGTTGCCAACAATATAAATGATGAAGTAAGCAAATTGAAAAAGACCCACCCGGGATTAACGGTATCGACCATTTTAGATCAGGCTACACCAATCAAGGATTCTGTCCAAACGATGCTGACAAAAGCCATCATCGGTGCAATCTTTGCCGTTTTAATTATCCTGATTTTCCTTAGAAACATCCGGTCTACCATTATTTCAGTCATATCGATTCCGCTTTCTCTATTAATCGGCGTCCTCATCCTTAAGCAAATGGATATTTCGCTGAATATTATGACCCTGGGCGCTATGACAGTCGCTATAGGACGGGTAGTCGACGATTCCATTGTCGTCATAGAAAATATCTATAGGCGCATGTCTGATTCAAATGAACCATTAAGAGGAAAAGATTTAATCCGAGAAGCAACAAAGGAAATGTTCCGTCCTATTGCTTCCTCCACTATTGTAACCGTCGCGGTCTTTCTGCCGCTTGGTTTAGTGCAGGGAATGGTCGGACAGCTGTTTCTACCTTTTGCCTTAACACTCGTATTCTCGCTATTAGCGTCCCTTGTCGTAGCTGTTACCGTTGTACCAATGTTTGCGGATTCCTTATTTAAAAAAGAAATAAAGAAAAAAAGCCAGCATGAAAAAGAACCAGCAGCAGGAAGGCTTGCCGGTGCCTATAAAAAGGCGTTAAACTGGTCCTTGAACCATAAGCTGATCACGTTTGGATTAGCCGTTCTGCTGTTGATAGGGAGCTTCTTTTTAGTGCCATTCATCGGTGTCAGCTTTATATCCAATGACCAACAAAAAACGGTTATGGCGACCTTTAATCCGAATCCAGGTGAAACACAACAGGATGTTGAAACCGTTGCTTCCAAAGCAGATGACTATTTCCTTCATCGGAAAGGCGTCCAAAATATCCAGTACTCCATTGGAAAAAGCCCATTTGGAGGAAACGACCAATCAGCGGTGTTCTATGCTGTATACAACAAGGATGCCAAAAACTTTGATAAAGAGCCTGACAAAGTCATAAAAGATCTACAAAGCATGACGAATAAGGGAACCTGGAAGTCTCAGGATTTCTCATCCTCAGGCAGCAGCAATCAAATAACCGTATCGGTATACGGTGACGATATCGATCAAATTAAACCAGTCGTTGAAAAGCTAGAAAACAATATGAAAGACGTTAAGAATTTAAAAAACGTAGATTCAAGTCTTTCTAAAACCTATCAGGAATATACACTTGAGGCTGATCAAAGCAAGCTCAGCAAGCTTGGGCTGACAGCTGGACAAATCGCCATGGGATTAAACCAATCAGGCAATAATCCCGCACTGACAACCCTTAAAATAAATGGTAAAGATATAGATGTTTATGTTCAAGCGGACAAAAGCAGCTATACAAATGTAAATGATTTAACCAATACAAAAATCAAGACCGCTTTAGGAAGTGAAGTACCGTTAAACAAGGTCGTCACAGTAAAAACCGGCGATACACCTGATACAATTTCCCGTCAGGACGGAAAGATGTACGCAAGCGTAACCGGAACAGTCGGCCAAGGTGATGTATCAAAGGTATCAAAAGATGTACAAAAAGCGATTGATAAAACAGATATCCCTAAAAACGTTCAAGTATCAATGGGCGGTGTGACAAAGGATATCAAAGATTCCTTTACAAATCTCGGCTTAGCCATGCTCGCAGCAGTGGCCATTGTTTATCTTATCCTTGTCATTACATTTGGCGGAGCATTGGCACCACTTGCCGTTTTATTCTCCCTGCCTTTCGCTATCATTGGCGGACTTGTGGCACTATGGATTACTCATGAAACACTCAGCGTGACATCCATGATCGGCGCCCTTATGCTGATTGGAATTGTTGTGACCAATGCCATTGTATTAATTGACCGTGTAATCCATAAAGAAAGAGAAGGATTCACAACAAGGGAAGCATTGCTTGAAGCGGGCGCAACCCGTCTTCGTCCAATTCTTATGACTGCTATTGCTACGATCGGGGCATTACTCCCATTGGCATTCGGGTTTGAAGGCGGAGGATTGATTTCAAAAGGCATGGGCGTCACCGTTATTGGCGGTCTTGCCAGCTCTACACTGCTTACATTGTTAATCGTTCCTGTGGTGTATGAGTTTTTTATGAAGTTTACAAGAAAGAGCAGCAGGAAAGAATCGTAACAAGATAGGCGCTGAAGCTAGACAAGAAAGTATCCACAGGTTTAGCATTTTATCATTACCTAAACAATAATAAAAAAGCAGATGCTTCTCAGCATCTGCTTTTTTGCATAGATTATCTTTTTTACCCTTCAACTGCTAATCTGCCGGTTTTCTTCTGCCATCCCCCTTGCCTTCCTAATAACATAAAAAGCATAGCCGACATAATAGACAACCAGCAAAAAATACACACCCATGGTCAAAGGATCCTTTGTGTACTGCATGTTCATCTGGCTGGAATTTAAATCGGCTTGTTTTCCTGATACTTGAAAAAGATAAAACATTCTATACAGGAAACGGCTTAAAAACACAAATAACACAAACGTCTCTATCCATATATGTGTACGATAGTAAATAGTGCCTTGCCTGGTTTCAAAGCGGCTCCATTTGATCGCCATGATCAGCAGTACACTGCCCAGAAGGCTTCCTGCAATTTCATAAATATAAGATACGGGGTGAATGGCACTGACTCCGAGCAAAAGCAGGACAACCAAAAGCAAAATCGTGCTTCGAATGACCAGCCTTCTTTGATGGTACGCTTGAAAACCAATCGACCTTTTAACACGGCGGTAAAGAATAAAAGCAATAAGCAAAACTGGAATTACATACTGGCTGTAATTCATGAAATACCACCTTTCATAATTGCATCTATTTAGATGATACCTCATTCCCTTATCAGTTTATATAGCCGCTACGCTTTTTTTCTAATGAATAAAGACCAGATAGGCCATGGTTTGAGCCCTCTCCTCGCTTGTCTTGATTGCAGAACCTTGTGGTTAATAAATCGCCCGCGTGGGGTACGGGGATGTAAAAGTGATTAACACTATATCGTCACTTTATTTGATTATATTTCAGGCTGCATTTGAACATTTCCTGCAGTTGGAGCGTTAGCAGTAGAAGAAAAATTGGCATTAACCCATTTAATGCTCACCACAAGGATGCTTTTCATCTCGCAACTGGATTTTACGGGCGATTTCAAACGAAATACGAGCGACTTTTTGGACAATACGGACGAAAAATCGAAAAATTCGGGCGAAATTCTGCTGTTTACAGGCGATTTAGGATAATATACCAAGGTTGCACCCCGATTCGCTTTAGTCCACTAAAGGGGTCAGACCCCTTTCATGCTTTACCGAACAAAAGCACCATGCTTGGCTCAGACGTTTTCTAAGCCAAGCATGGTGCAGTCTATTCATTTATTTCCTTGTATTTATGTTTAAATCTTTATTTTAAGGTTATTCCATAGCCTCAGCAGTACGATGATTATCCCCTGTCATCATTTATACAAAAAGCAGCAATCTATAGAAAAATACCCTTAAAAAACAAATAGCCCTTCCAAGGCAAATAATTTTGCTCTTGAAAAGGCAGGAAACTTTAAAAGTGACTGTGTTCATTGTGGATGTCAAATTTCGCTCCAGACGCTCTCTTCCCGCGGACACCTCAAAAGCTTCCTAGCACTTTTCACGCAGGAGCTTCATCCCTTCACCGCATTAAGACGAAATCGATAATGACCTTTAACAAAGCCTAAAAAAAAGGAACAATTTGTTCTGCGTCGTAGCCTTGCTCCTCTATTTCCTTTTTAATCTCAACGGCTGCAACTTTTTCAGCATCAAAGTCGACTTGAACCTCTCCGCTTTTAAGATCTACTTCTACCTCTTCGACACCTGCAAGTCGTCCAACACTCTCTTGAATGGTTTTTACACAATGGTTACAGGACATTCCTGTTACTTTAAAGGTAATATTTTGCATATAAACTGCCTCCCGTCCTATTTTCTTTACTATGCCCTTTTTTCAGTTATCATAATCTATTCCCGTTATAGTATACTCCCCTACCCTATAAAAAAGCTTTTCAATTTTGAGCAGCCAATGGATAATTGCCGTCCTCTCATACCAGGTCCAATTTATGTTTATACCACTGCATTTCTCATGCTCTCACCTGTTCCACAGGGTCCTTTACAGGTTTGCCAAGGTAATAGCCTTGGGCAAAGTCCATTCCGATTGCTGCACAGAATTCAAGCTCTTCTTTTCTCTCTATCCCCTCTCCCAAGACTTTTATGCCCATCTCTTTCGAAATATGGACTGCCTGCTGTAAAAATTTCTGATTCATCGTGTTTTGATCGCAATATGAGATAAAATTGCGGTCTAATTTGACGTAATCCGGCTGAAGCTTGGATAGGATGTCCAATGTGGCAAACCCGCTTCCCACATCATCCAAAGCCACCTTCATCCCTGATGCCTTATAGGTTTTAAAAATATTTTTCAAATGATCAATATCGTTTATTTCTTCCGTTTCCACAACTTCAAATACGAGGTCCGACGGCGATACGTTATATTTGTCTACAATTGAAAAGGTATGCTGTAAACAAAATTCGGGGTTGTAAATCGTGGACGGCAAAAAATTAATAAAGGTTTTCATGCCGTTTGGTATTTTTCCCACTCTTGATTTAATAGCTGTTTCCCTCGCCCTCTGATCAAGAAGTGAATATAATCCCGTTTTATGTGCTGCTTCAAAAAGCATGCCGGGAGGGACCTGCTTTTCTGAGTGATCAACCCGCAGCAGGGCTTCATAACCAAAAAGGTCGTGACTCTTCAAATTAATGATGGGCTGAAAATAACTTACAAATTTGTTCGATACAATGACATCAACCATTTCCTTGTTTCGAATTCTTTCTTTTAAGACGCTTAACTCAATCATAAGCGGTACTTTAAGTTCAGAGCCTGTTACGGCGGCACGGATTTCTCCAAGACCTCCTTCCTCAAGCATTTGAATCTCTTCCTCAAGTGACTGAATAGAGTCGTAGGGTATGTATAACTTATTTTCTATTAGTTTGGGCTTAAGTCCGTTTTTAAATACTGCAAGTGAAGCAGCATCATTTACAGGCAATGCCAGAAATCCCTGATGCATGATTGGAAAAGGAATACCGCACTCAGCACACAAATATTGATTTGTCATTTTTCGAATCATCCTTTGCTAAATAATCGCTGATCTTTGTGGCTTATTATACCATTTACCCCTAAAAATACTAAATAATCTGCTGGCAGATCATACATTAACACGAATATAGCAAACCTGACTTTCTTGTTTCATTTCCTAGGACATAAGTGCAGCACAAGCGTCTTTCTTACCGGAGTAAGGAATTCATAGCTCTCGACTGATATAAAGGAAAAGAAAACTAGATGTTGACTAATTGTAGGGAGGAGACATAGAAATCTGATTGCCGATAGGCGCTGAAGCTAGACAAGAAAAATATCGACAGGTTTAGCATTTTATAAGTTCCTAAGCACAGAAAAAGCCAGCTTCCAATAGGAGCCGGCTTTTTCTGTTAATTACTTGATTTTTGTGGTATGTGATTATAATTATATTTTTCACGGTTAATTGGGGTAAATCCTTTAGGAGTATAGAAGCGCAATAGATCGCCATACACCACTTTATCAGAAAGGCTTAACCTTTCCTGTACCATTTTTTCATCATTCTTTATTTCGAGATCCTTAGGAATCGTTACACCGGTATCTGGATTATAATACTTTCCGTTCAAAGAATAGACGTCAGGACTTACAAAGTCGCCATTACGGAACGGTACAACCTGGGAGTGCTGCTTTGAAAATAAATCCGTACCAAATTGAATGTAGTCTTTAGTATCGACTCCCAATAAATGCAGCACTGTCGGCAATACATCAATCTCGCCGCCATATTGGTGTTCAATTCCACCCTTAGTGCCTGGTACATGGATAATGAGCGGAACCTCCTGAAGCTTGGCTTCTTCTACAGGCGTAATTTCGGTGCCCATAATTTTTGCCATCGCAGTCTTATGGTTTTCTGAGATACCATAATGGTCACCATAAAATACGATAACAGAATGATTGTACAGACCTGACTGTTTCAAATAATCCATAAAGCTTTTTACTGCTTCATCCAAATAGCGTGCAGTTTGGAAGTAACTGTCTACAGATGAATCCCCTGTAGTTGCAGGACCAATGGTTGCATCCTCTTTTGAAATTGGATAAGGGAAATGATTCGACAATGTTATAAATTTAGCATAGAAAGGCTGCTTCAATGTTTTAAACATAGGAATCGATTCCTTGAAGAATGGTTTATCCTTTAATCCATAATTCAAGACGTCTTTGCTGTTCATATTATACCAGCTTGCATCAAAAAAGTGGTTAATACCGAAAGACTTATACGCTTCATCCCGGTTCCAGAAGGTTTTATAATTCCCATGGAATACGGCTGAATCATAGCCTCTTTCACCCAATATAGCAGGCTGGGACTGGAATGTATTCTGTGCTTTGGTCGTAAGTACAGAGCCCTGTGGAAGACCAAACAAAGAGTTTTCCAGCATGAATTCTGCATCAGACGTTTTCCCCTGGCCCGTTTGATGGAAGAAATGATCAAAATAATATGTGCCCTTCTCATGAGTGAGTGAATTTAAATAAGGCGTCACTTCTTGCCCGTTCAGTTTGTAATTTATTAAGAAATTTTGAAAGGACTCCAAGTGAATGTAAATAATATTCATGCCTTTCGCTTTCCCGAACATCTTTGGATCAGGTTTAGCATACTGAGCTTTTACAAAGTTCCGTACATCCGTCATATCGCTGCTGTCAGCAAAAGCTTCCTGTGCGGTTGCCGTCGTGTTTTGAATGGCATCATAAATAGTAAAATTGTAGGCTCCTAGATATTTAACCAAATATTTTCTGTCAAAGGTTCTGGACAGGAGCTCAGGACGGTCTTTCTCCGCAAGGCTTAAGTTAATGCTGAAGGCCATGATGGCCAATACATAAACCGCACTCAGCCTTCTGAATCCGACACGAACCGGTTCAGGCTTGGCTACCTTTGAGACCATCAAAACAATAAGAAAAATAATATCAAGGAAATATAAAGGGTCATGAGGCTTTATCAATGCAAGTATACTTCCGCCCAAATCGCCAAAATTATTTGACTGGGTAAGTGTCGGTATCGTGATAAAATCACTAAAGAAACGATAGTACACAATATTCGCATACAAGATAAATGTCAGGATAAAATCAATTATGATAATCCAAATAAACGCCCTTCTGCCTTTTGCAAATAATGCCAGTCCCAGAAAAAAGAGTGCTGAGCTTAATGGATTAAAAAAGAGCAGAAATTTCTGCAAAGAGCCTGAAACTCCCAGATTAAATTCATTAGCATAAGCTGCATAAGTTTTTAACCAAAAAAGTATGACGGCTAAAAAGAAAAAACCAAGATGTTTGCTTAATACATGTTGGCATTTCATCAGTAAGTTATTCATTTTGTCACCTCTTAAACCATTTACTGCGGAAAATCTCTTTTTACAATTTTCCTGTGCGTGGAGGGCAAGAGATGCATCCTCCCAAAATGGAATTTCATTTTAATACTATAGATTACATTACTATACCATGAATGCAAGAAATATGTGAGAAAAATATGATTGAATAATTCCTTTGATGTTTTTTGCATTTTTAACCACAATAAAAATAATCATAGCAATGAACCATTAAGATCTCATTAAAAACGGGTTAATAATTATTATATCTTCTTTTGAGTATATTTTCCATCTCCCTAAATAGTTCATAAAGGCTATTTTATTGTTTTTTCTTCCAAACGGTGCATGTAATCATAGAATGTCCAGTCATAATGCCCCATTATTCTCTTGTTCGAGAAATATTTTCCTAAAGCTGTGTTATAGGACACTGTTGTTTTTTAGCACATTCGTGAGAAACGGCCGTTTCACACGAATGTGCTAAAAAATGAGCAGTTATCAACATTGAAATTTAACACAGCCTTTCCTAAAAAAATTCAAACAAATTGCTGGTACAAAACCTTTGCTGTATACAGTCTTTGATGGTAGACCCTATTTTTGATGCTAAATTTAGCTCAAACTCAATGAAACAGCAAGTTGGGTAGGAACAATGTTAAAAAAAAATACAAAAAAAAGGGAGGCCCAATTGGGAACCTTCCCTTATCCAGCTTCTATAAAACCTTTTCTATCTGTTAATGGGATTTTTCACCTGTACTAATATGTTTGCGTGCTATAACGGTAACCAAAATCGCCAGAACAACTGCAATGGCCCCTACAAAGAAAGGCACATGCGGATTGTACCATTCAGCAAGCTTTCCAGCTAAATATGGTGCAATGGCCCCTCCAATAAAACGGACGAAGCTGTACGCCGCAGAAGCAGTAGAACGTTCCACAGGTGAAGATTCCATTACTGCAGTTGTGATCAATGTGTTGTTTGTACCTAAGAAAGCACCTGCAATAATAACACATACAATAACCGTTGCTGTTGAATTTGTCCATATCCCCATTGCCAAAAGAGCAAGTGCGAATAAAAACAGGGCTATCGCCATAGATCTTACAGTTCCAAAACGTTTTTCCAATTTAGGTGCTACAAATACAGACGTAAAGGCAAGCAGAATTCCCCATCCAAAGAAAACATAACCTAATCCGTGTGCATCAAGATTCATGACAAATGGAGTATACGCCATCAATGTAAAAAATCCAAAATTATAGAGCAATGCTGTAAAGGCCAGTGCCAAAAGACCAGGATAACGCAGTGCACGGAATGGATCCAGAATGGAGCTTCGTTGTTTTGGCTTTGGCACGGTTGGCAATAAGAAAGAAACAGCTATGAAAGCAATGGCCATAAGGACTGCTACACCAAAAAACGGCCCTCTCCATGAAATAGATCCCAACTCTCCGCCCAAAAGCGGTCCTACAGAGATTCCGAGCCCAAGAGCCGCTTCATATAAAATGATGGCTTTCGCAGTTCCCCCAGTTGAGACACCTACAATGACTGCTAAAGCTGTAGCAATAAACAAGGCATTTCCAAGCCCCCAGCCTGCCCGAAAGCTGACCAGCTGGCTGATTCCCCCTGAAAAGCCGCCTAAAGCAGAAAAAATAACAATAAGAATAAGACCAATTAATAATGTCCATTTAGGGCCAATACGGCTGGAGACAAACCCAGTAATTATCATGGCCAGCCCGGTGATTAAATTATAGCTTGAAAATAATAGAGAAACCTGGCTCGGAGTGGCATGTAAATTTTTTGCAATGGCAGGAAGAATGGGATCAACAAGCCCAAGTCCCATAAAAGAAATAACACATGCAAAGGCGACCGCCCAAACGGCTTTTGGCTGCTTCTGCTGCTTGACGCCTGCGTTTTCCACTGATGTTGCTTGCATTTTATTATCAACTTCCTAACTAAAATAATTTTTATTTTTTCGCCTAATAATGACTAAGTAATCTTATTTTATAATGAGTACCGGACAGGCACTTGTTTGTATAACCTTATGGCTGACGCTTCCAAATACCACTTCACCGAGAGTGCTTAGCCCCCTGATTCCCATGATAATAAGGTCAAATTCCTGGGAAACAGCCGTAATTTCCTCTGCTGGATCCCCACTTTTATAAATGGAATGATACGCAGCCTCCTGCTTTGCCAGCAACTGATGTATAGGAGCTAAGATTTGTCGCCCTTCCTTTTCCAGCAAATCATCAATTTGATCAATGTCGATTCCAGCTGTATCTATAAAATGAATATCCGGATTAACATGCAAGAGAGTGATTGTGCTTGTGCCTCCCATTTTCTTTACCAATTTAGCCGCTTCAGTGACAGCAAGATGGGAATGCTCAGAACCATCAACGGGGACGAGAATTTTTTCATACATTTTTTAACCTCCTTTTTATATTCCAAGTCCAATCTCGGTAATTTTACGTTAACGTAAAATTAATATGATTTTATTATATTTTTTTCAACATCTTACGTCAACGTTAATTTTTTGCAACAATATCCACTTCCTTTCATATACTTTATTAGCACAGTGTTAGGCTGTGCCAGCTATCATCGAAAGGGGGTGAGACAATGAATACTAGAAGCACGTTAAATGCTTTGTTTGGAGTATGGTTTCTTCTAGCCCCATGGATTCTTGACTTTTCTGGTCAAACTGGAGCAATGTGGACCAGCGTTATTATAGGATTAGTACAATTTATTGCCGCACTGTGGAGTTACAACAAATCCGGTTGGGGGACATGGCAGGATTGGGTAACCTTCATCACAGGGGTATGGTTTATCATTTTCCCTTTCGCGTACTCCCTAAACGGATCCGTTGAATGGATCAGTGTAATCCTTGGCTTGCTTACTGCTATTTTCAGTCTCTGGAATCTCAGCGGTACATCTGAATGAAGTGAATTCTAGCTTTCACAAAAACATACACCTATAGAAAAAGCATTCTGCTTCATTACAGGCCTTGTCAAGGTCTGTTTTTCTTTTTGGCCTTTTAAAAGCTTAACCTATGCTGAATAGAGTGAAAATCAACCTGCAGGATGGCCAGGTCGCTGCCAATGTCACATTACAATCCCATATAAATTTAAATCCAACGTTGATTGCAGCGGAAGGCACGAGACTCCTGCGGGATCAGCGTGCCAGGGAAGACCCCGCAGGAGCTTGCGACGAGGAGGCTTCCCGTTCGCCCCGCGGAAAGCGAGTGCCTGCAGTGGAAATCAACCTGCAGAAAATTAGAGCAATACCAATATAAACGGCTGCCCGCATGAAAAAAAGTACCCTTCTAAAAGGATACTTTTTTACTGTGGCTGTTTTCGCATAGACTGCTGCTTCCTCCAATTGATATTTAGTCGAAGAAGCAAAAATTAACCTTTCCTATTGAACCTTATATAAATAAATTTCCCACCAAGAGTCTTTTGAATTGAAGCTTTTCTCAAAAGCCAAATGATTTTGTTTAGCATTCAAAATCGGAACTGCAGATAGGACATATCTCCCGCCCATTTGCTTTAATACAGCTGTATTTAACTGCAGATGTTTTATTTTTACATTTGAGTATTTTGAATACATATAATGTTCACCAAGCTCACTGACAAAAATATAGCACCTGCCTCCCCATTGGTCGAAGTAGGATTTCAGCTCCGGACTTTTGTTCAGTTCTGGTGCAATGATTTTCCTGAATTGATGCTTATAGCTCAGCGGATAGAAGTTGTTGTATGTATCTAACGTATAGAATCCGTTATATTGAGCAATATCTGGGTGAATGCCTATGCTGACAACCCGGTATTGACTCTGTGGAAGACCGATGTAATTTTTAATATCGGTGAATTGCTGCTGTGCAAAATATTGCTTATAGCTTGGGTCATCACTGTAATTAATTTGTTCATTCGTAGGAATTATCATCCAAAGCTGTGCCGCCAGCAAGACTGTAACGGCTATATGCCCCCATTTGCCCATCCTCCAGAGGATTCTTAGGGAAATCGCAAACAGCACATAGATAATCCCCGGCCTTAAGTAATGAAATCGTCCAAAATTAAAAGTAGTTAAGATGGCAATATGGTCTTTTAAAGGCTGCCACCCTTCAAAAAACCAAAACGCATACCAGAGCGAAAGGACAAAATTCAGGATATGAAGGCCAATAAATAGCTTTTCTTTTCTCCATTCCTTTTTCACCAGCACAATTCCCAAAGCAATTAAGGTAAGCGGCATAATAACGACGGCAGATTCCGTTCTGTCCTGATTATGGCTCAAAACATAGTTTCTTATCGTCAATGACAGGGAATCCATCAGGCCGTTGTCGGATTCAACAAATTCATTTCGGTTGGTTAAACCCGATGGCACAATCATTGAAACGACCAATCTATAATCGATAAGCAAATAAATACAGGTCATATACAGAATAGAGAGAAGAAAGACCCCATTCCATTTCTTTGCCCTCCAAGCGTCGACTGCCCAAAAAATACCCAGTACTGAAAGAAAGAAACAAAAACCAAGGATAAAGCTGGACAGAAACGGCAGGATGGTCAAAACCGCAAAGTTCTTCCAGGACCTGCTTCCATTCCGTATATTTAAAAAGGCCCATAAAGCAAGAGGCATTCCAAGGATACTGAGCATTCCTGAAGGCCAAAAAGGCGTTAAAGCAAAGGTCAAGGCTGTACCAGCCTGAATCAGTGCATAGTCCTTCTCTTTCATGAAATGATGCTTTAGCAGCAAATACATCCCCAGAAAAGCTCCAAGCCGTGTAATGAGTTGTGTTAAGCCATATGCAATGATGGGAGGGAAAATTGAAAAGAGAACGACAACCCCGTAGAATTGAGAATAAAAAGCATCCCTTCTCATTTCACCATTAATAATCTGAGGAATATGAGCGTTTAATGAGCCAAAGAGCTGGCCGCTTTCGTTTAACACTTTATACCAGGCTATATTTGAGTCCAAATTATCCTGAACCCGCATATGGGCATTCTGTCCAAGAAAAAAATATGGGGATACCCAGATTATAATAATAAGAAGAGATACCCCTATATAAATCTTTTCCTTTGTCCCCAGTCCACTATGTAATCTGTTACTTTGTTTAAAACCTGCCATTTCGTTCTCCTATTCAACTTCTTTGTTTCTATTTCTATATATCATTCAGCAGCCGTAAAAAAGTGTAAGGAAGTATGCTTGGCTGCTTACTTGTTTTCTATTATAAAAGGCTTCGATGATAAATTTCCAGTAAGGCTGTTTTCGCATCGATTGTTGCTTTTCGCAAAAGTATTAAATTCGTGTAAAATGAGTCTTCGTGGCATCTTTTCGTAAGCAATTCACAGGTTTACTACAGAGCCTATGAATTTCACTATTTTTTTGTTAAATAGCAACAAAGTTTACGAAAAGAGCCTCCAGTAAAGAAGCCAAATAAGACGTTAGCCTCATAGACTCTGAATTCCGCCTAAATAAATTACTATAATATCCTATAGCTCAGATTGATGAGCTGACTCTTTCCAATTTTAAATTATACCTGTACGTCTCCTCATCGGAAGAAAGCTTATAACCAAGAACAGGACTAAAATCCAGAGAAATCCGGTGATAAAGATGTTTTTGGCTTTCTTTGGATAGAATAAATGGAATGCCTTCCACTTCAAACACGTCATCCTGCTCTGAAATTCTGTCAATTATAAGGGAGTAATCCACGTATAATGCACAGCTTCCAACGTATACAGCCTGAATTCTAACACCTTCGCCATCCAGCAGATGATATTTCTTGAGCTCGAGAGCAGCGGAAGCCTTCACAACAATTTCCATACAATACCCCTTTCTTGGTACCTTCTCTTATTTCATTATAGAACGGAAAAAGGTGCCAGGCAATGTGGCACCTTTTTTAACTGCTTTTATTCTACACTTGTTTCCAAGTTTACTGTTATGTTTCCTCTTGTAGCTTTTGAATAAGGACAGAAATGGTGAGCTTTTTCAACAAGCTCTTCCAGCTGATCCTTTTCAATTCCCTTGCCTTTTACGTGCAGGGTCACTTCAAGTTTAAATCCATCATCCGTTTCATCCTTTAGCAAACTCACATTTGCAGTGGTTTCAGATTCAAACTTCACACGAGCTTTGCTGGCCATTAACTGAAGCGCACCGTCAAAGCAAGCGGAATACCCGGAAGCAAACAGCTGTTCAGGATTGGTCGCTTCAGGAAGCTTTTTCGCTCTCGGAGTTCCAGGCATGGCAAGATCAAATTTTATTTTTCCATCAGAAGACTCAACTCTTCCCTCTCTGCCGCCAACAGCGGTCGCAGTAGAAGTAAATAATTTTTCAGACATTGTTTAACCTCCTCATATTTAAAAGAACCGTGACAAGAAGGGAATTAGCTCTTCTTTCCTTCCTAGTAGATTATTCACTTTTCACCGGTTGTTTAAACCTTTTTCAGCATATAGTACAATTCGAATAATATTGTTTCATGGTTAGTTCACAGATCTACCAATTATCCCCAAGTTTATTTATCAGAAAAACAATTTATTCATAGGCTTCATGGTAAAATAAGAGAAAATGATTGTTAAAGGAAGTTTAATGGATGAAATTCTTATTAAAATTATTTCCTCTTATCGCAAACAAAACCTTTTCAAATCTGCATGCGGATTTGCTATTTGATAGAATCAAGCGGATATCCCTTTTGCTCATCATTACGTACCCCTGTTTCTTTTATGTTGATTTTTTTCTACTTCATTCCGTTCAAAATCACTTATTCCGATCCATTCTGTCCGGAGTCCATCTTACAGGATTCCTATACTCACTCTGCTTTCTTGTTTGTTATAAAAAAATAACGTCCCGCTTAAAACCAACACTGATTCTGCTCTCTGTTATAGTGTACCTGCTGCTGGGATTGGTATCGTCCCTGAACAGCCAGCTGCTTACAGGAAATATTGATGCGTATGTCATTATTCTTATGGCAGTTGCGACAATACTCCCTCTTCATCCGATCAAATCCAGCCTTCTTTTTGGCTGTACTCAAATCTTCTTTTTAGCAGGTTTGAACATAATGGAGCTTAATCACAATTCATTACTGACAAAAGAAATCAATTCTACTGGTGCAGCCATCATCGCCTTCTTTATATCCTTTACCTTTTTTTCTTATAAACTAAAGGACTTTCAATACGAACAGAGGCTTAAGGAAGATAAGGAAAGCTTTCATACCCTTTTTCACATTAACCCGACCCCTCTTTTGATTATAAGAATAAATGATTATCAAATTCTTTTAATGAATCAGCATGCCAGGGATTATTACCAGCTGCCTGATTCTGAAACAGCCGATGGAAGTTTCTTTTTTAAGGCTCCTTTCATCGGAGAGAGGATTCTGCATAGACTGATGTCCGAACGCAGCATCAAAAATTATGCTATCAAACATACGGGTTTAGGCCTTTCGCATAAATGGTCGCTTCTTAATATGGAATGTGTAGAATATGCTCAGGAATCATGTATTTTGATTGGTTCAACAGATATTACTCATCTAAAACAAAAAGAAGAGGAGCTTTTGGAGCATGCCTCCCTTGATCCACTGACAGGAGTACTAAATCGCAGAAGCGGCATTGCGTTTTTAGAGGAGCTGCTAAATAATCCTATGCCCTCTGCCTTTATCCTCGGGTTTATTGATATTAATGACCTCAAAAAAGTGAATGACCAACTTGGGCATTCAGCAGGAGACGAAATGATCAAAAGGGTTTGTGCCATTGTTCAAGAAAAAATGGACTCTTCGGATGCTTTTTTTCGATTTGGAGGAGATGAATTCATCCTTGTATCAAAAAGAAAGACAGTTGAAGGCATTCAAGACTTTTGGGACTCTGTAACAATGGAATTTGAGCATTATAACGCATCTGATAAAGCACCTTATCGTTTATCAGTCAGTCATGGATTTATTGAACATAAAAAAGGCAGCAGCATTACCGTAGAAGCGCTACTGGAACATGCTGATAAAGAAATGTACAAGGAAAAACAGCGCTATAAACGCCAGCTGACGTATTGAATGGTGGCTAAGCAAAGAAATGGGAACATTCTTTTTACGAACAAACGCAGAGTATTCACCTCTGCGTTTTTTTTGAGATTCAGTTTTGTATGCTTCCTAATGAAATTCGTTAGTCGTACATTTGGAAGTTTCGGCTTTATTATCGAAGAATCGGTTAAACTGTTTTAACCAGGTCCAGGTGTCCGGACAGTTGGCTAACGGCTTGTTTCCGTTAATTCCAGCATATAATCCCCTACCTGGTTTTCTTCATAAAGATTAGTAATTGAAGTAGAGTAATTAGTAATCTCACCTCTAAAAGATAAATGAAGATGAGGAACTTCAATATTAAAATCATTTTTATAGAGAAGTGTTGTGACCATATGATAATCTTCACTTTTCACCTTAAAACTGAAATGAATTCTATCAAGCAATTGATCTGTTTGCTTGTCTTTCACTTTTTCATGCTGAAAATCATCAGCCTTGAAATGAGTATGATTTATGATAACTTCCTTTTCCATACACACAACCCCCAATAAATGCTTTCTCTCATTATTAACATTTGCTTATCCTCTTATTTTATTACAAAAACAATGGAATATCTTTTTATCTGCTTATAAGACAAAATGGTAAATTTTTTATTAAATTTTCAAAATACTTTAGTTGCAATTGGAAACCAAATCCCATATACTGTATTTGAATTCTTAAATTTCAAGTTAAAGGAGGAATAGAAGCTAATGAGAATGTCTGTTGTTTTGTTGATTGTCTGAGCTTAAAGGGGATACGTCTGCCCATTTTAGTAAAGTCAATCGTAAAACAACGAACATTCAGGCTCCTTTCCTTTTTATTATTCAGGTATATATTTTACTGCGATGAAAAGGGGAGTGTACGTTCACTTCTCTTTTTTATGTTTTGCAGCCGATGTCTTCGGAAGGAATACTTCCATTGGAAGTAAGATGTCTGATTCTTCTCCTTGTTTTCCGGTTGGCTTTTGCCAATTTAAAAGGAGGACTTAGAGTGAGTATTGTATCTATTGAAAATGTAACCCATTATTACGGGGATAAACTTGTCCTTAAGGATATTAATGTCCGCTTGCTGAAAAATGAACATGTAGGCCTTGTCGGAACAAATGGTTCCGGCAAATCTACCCTGCTTAAAATTTTATTTGGCGTCCTATTACCAGATGAAGGACAGATCAGCTGGATGCCAAATGTGAGGGCAGGATATTTGGAGCAGCATATCCAGCTCCCCGAGGGAACCTCAATTAGAAATTATTTAAGAAGCGCTTTCCATTCTTTATATGAAGCGGAAAAAAAATTAAACGAAACAGCAAATAAATTGGGAGCCTGCCGGGCGAAAGAATTAGAAAGGCTGTTAAAAGTTTATGCTGAACTTCAAGAAAGGCTTGAGCTTCATGACTTTTATTATATTGACAAAAAAATAGAGGAGCTGGCGGACGGACTTGGCATAACGGCGCTCGGCATGGACACCGATGTGGCTCAATTAAGCGGCGGTCAGCGAACAAAGTTGCTGCTTGCAAAATTACTGTTGGAAGAGCCGGATATTTTGCTTTTGGATGAACCGACAAATTATCTCGATTATGAGCAGGTGAATTGGCTGAAAGGATATTTAAAAAACTATCCGTATGCCTTCATCCTGATATCACATGATAGCTCTTTTCTCAATGAGGTTGTCAAGATCATTTATCATCTTGAGCATAAACAATTAATGAGGTATATAGGAAATTATCATCAGTTCCAGGAAGCATATGAATTCCGGAAGCAGCAGATTTTCCAGGCCTTTGAACGTCAGCAGACAGAAATTAACAAACTTGAAACGTTTATTGATAAAAACAAAGCAAGGGCCTCCACATCAAAACAGGCAAAATCCAGAGAGAAAAAACTAATGAAAATCAATCGGATTGAGAAGCCCGTTCCTCCGGCGAAGCCTTTCTTTACGTTTCAGGCAGGCGATCGGCCCGGAAGCCTGATTGTAGAGCTTGACCAATTAATAGTCGGATATGAAAAACCTCTCTTCCTTCCTCTTTGCATAACGTTAAAAAGAGGTGAAAAAGCCGCTATCACTGGGTACAATGGGATTGGAAAATCCACAACTCTAAAGACAATCATGGGGGAAATACCTCCTCTAAGCGGCAAAGCGCTTTTCGGCCAAAATGTTAAACCTGCTTATTTTGAGCAGGAGTGGACGACACACTCCGTTCAAACACCTCTTGACTATATTTGGTCGCGTTATCCTTTGATGAACCAACAGGAGGTCCGGCAATCACTAGCCAGAACAGCCCTAAAACAAGAGCATATTCTTCAGCCTTTGCATACGTTAAGCGGAGGAGAGCAAACAAGAGTAAGGCTTTGCGAGTTAATGCTTGAAGACAGCAACTGGCTGATTTTGGATGAACCTACCAATCACCTCGATCCAATGGCGAAAAGAGTGCTATCTGCTGCCTTGCGTGATTATGAAGGAACTGTTTTACTCGTATCGCATGAACCGGAGTTTTACCAGGATTGGATTACGCAGGTCTGGAATCTTGAAAACCTTCAGCGCTAAGAGTTTAAGAGGGTGACTCAAATGGCGGTTATAAGCGGCCTTTTGAGTCATCTTTATTAAATTTTTGGACAGAAAAAGGAAAAGCGGAAATCAACTAGCAGGATGACCAGAACGATGCCTATATCGATGTACAATCCAATTTTTGATTTAATTCAAGGGTTGATTGGTGCGGATACACGAGACTCCTGCGAGATCAGCGTGTCAGGGAAGACCCCGCAGGAGCCTGCGACGAAGAGGCTTCCCGCATGCCTCGCGGAAAGCGAGTGCCTGCAGCGGAAATCAACCAGCAGGATGATCAGAACGCTGCCTATATCTATGTAAAATTATTTGAATTTAACTTAACTTAAAGATAGGTTGAAGCGAAAAGAAATTCTGCAGTAGAAACAAACCAACAAAAGAAGTTATTGTCACCAGGGTCACTTAATATCATTGCACCCTTTGGGACAGCCTCTTTTTCATTTTCAAAACAGGAGTTTTATCACGCGGAAGCGAACAAGTTAGTAGAGATTGATATAGGAGGAATTCCGTTGGAGCTAAAGCAATATATCTATACCCTAAAGCTTTTTCCAGCTTTACTGGATGAAAAAAACTGGACAGAAAGAGAACATGCCGTTGTCTCCCGGCATTTTGAAGCCTTACAAAAGCTGATGGAACAAGATAAACTAATCCTTGCAGGAAGAACGCTAAATATGGATGAAACCACATTCGGCATCGTGATATTACAAACCACTACCGAGGAAGAAGCAAGGAATTTAATGGAACAGGATCCCGCTGTAAAAGAACAAGTCATGACAGCAGAGCTATTTCCTTATAAAATTGCCTTAATGAATGAAAGGTTTGTGAAGGGACATTGACTAAAGGAGGCATAACATGATGAATGAAGAATTCTGGATGGCCATCGTTCAATGTGATCAACAATTTGATGGCATCTTTTTTTACGGTGTGAAGACAACACGAATTTTTTGCAGGCCTTCCTGCTGTTCCAGAACTCCTAAGAAACAGAATGTAGTGATCTTTTCAGATAACCAGATGCCGGCAGAGCAAGGGTTCCGCCCCTGTAAACGGTGCAGGCCTGATCAACTCATGCCTCCAAGCCCTAAAGAAAAGCTTATCCAACAGGCTGTTCACTATCTTTCCAAACATTATAGCAGGGAGATTGGGCTAAAAGAATTAGCTGAGGTTCTATATATCAGCCCTTATTATTTACAAAGAACCTTTAAAAGCATTATGGGCCTCTCTCCCTCTGATTATGTAAAAGTAAAAAGAATAGAAGAAGCAAAATTGAGATTAAAAACCGGAAATGAGAGCTTAACAAACATTGCTTTTGAAATAGGATTTAAAAACTCTGCTTATTTTTCTTCGGTGTTTAAACAAATAGAAGGTGTTACGCCTTCTGAATACCGCCAAACGATTCAGCACTGCGTTTTACCGGATTAAATAGCAAGATATGAAAAGACAATTCTCCCTTCATCTCTCATAATGCTTAGTAGGAGGATGAAAGGAGAATCAATTCCATGAAATTATACAGCGCCTTAATCGGATTAAGCCTCATTTGGGGATTTTCATTTATTTTTATTAAAATACTGACAGAGTCTGCCGGCGTTTGGGGGACAGTCTTTCTTCGCTGTACCGCCGGCTCTCTTTTACTGCTTCCGTTTTTACTTAAAAAAAGAAAACAAATCAAAAGACCCCTGCCCTGGAAACACTTAGTGGTTGTCGGATTATGTAATGCAGGACTTCCCTGGGGATTTATTTCGTTAAGTGAAACGCAAATCAATACGAGCACTGCATCTGTTTTAAACGCTCTAACCCCTATCTTTTCCGCACTTATCGGATTTATCTTTTTTTCTAAACATTTAGGCAAAAAACAATGGATTGGCGTCATACTGGGTTTTGCAGGGATTTTGGTTTTAATGGATTTTCATATAAGAAGCCTGTTACAGGAACATTTTATCGGAATCGGAACGATGGCGGTTGCTACTCTTTTATATGGTTTTGCCTCGCAGTATACCGCAAAATACTTAAAGGAAACCGGCGTCTTGGTTACCACTGCCTGCTCATTAATTATAGGAGCTATCACCGGTTTAATTGGAATGGCCTTAACAGGTTCTTTCCAGCTGCATTTAGAAGAAAATGGACTTGGAATCTTCCTCCTATCGGTCATAGGTTTGGGCTGTTTAGGCTCGGGGACTGCCCATCTTCTGTATTATTACCTAATGAAACAGGGCAGTCCCGAATTCGCCACGACCGTCACTTATTTAATTCCGGTTACTGCGATGATCTGGGCTTATTGCTTGATGAAGGAGCCCATTAGCAGCCATTTAATCATTGGACTTCTAATCATATTTGCCGGAATTTATTTTACTAGCAAGTCTTCTCAGGTGAAAAAAGTTAATAATATTTCGTCTTAGTGAAAGCGTATGAATAATAATTAAACCCGTCTACCTAAACAGCTCAATAATAAAAATCATCGTTAATAATCCAATAATAAAGGAAAAAGTTGCTGATCTTTCATTGCCATCACCATGGCTTTCAGGGATCAGCTCTTTATATACTACAAAAAGCATAGAGCCTGCAGCAAAAGCTAGTCCATATGGTATTAAATTTAAATATTGATCAGTTAACTGCAATCCAATAAAAGAGGAACCCAGTTCAATTACTGCGGTAAATACGGTGTAAATGAGAGCCGGAATCTTAGGAATTTCATTGCTAATTAAAAATAGACAAATAAGGAATCCTTCCGGTATGTTTTGGAGACCAATTGAAAAAGAAACAAGGGATCCTAAATCATCTAAATGGCTGGCATAGCTAATTCCTACTGAAATTCCTTCTGGAATATTATGTATCGCCATAGCGGCAATTAATAAAATGGGACTTGCTCGATTAGAAGAAGGAACAATATGGTCAAGCTCAGCATGAGGCAAACTGACTTCTAGTAGAGTAAGCGTTACAGTGCCTAATAACATTCCAATGGTCAATACAAACATATTTGAGAGCTTAAGTGTAGAAGGAATTAAGGCATAAGTAGATGCAGCTACCATAATTCCTGCACTGTACGCCAACAAATTATCCTTTAATCGATGGGATACTCGGCTGAATAACAATGCGGGTAAAGCTCCAATGGTTGTACACAATGCACTTATAAAAATTCCTAAATTAAATACCAAAAACCCCACCCTTTGGACATAGCTTTTTTAAATGATATGTAAAGATCCCCAAATAAAGAATGACATAAAGGGGTTATTGCCTATAAAGTTTTTCCATAGGGGATATCTTATATCATGGCTGTTTTCGCATTATTTGTTGCTTGACGTACAAAGTGTCGTTTCGTAGGTTGTCTTCCATTGCGCCCTCTTTTCGTAAGCTATTTAAAAAGCACCGCAATTTAAACACTTTCCTCTTTCATATATAGCTCCTAAATTTCTATAGCAGCAAAGCTTCCGCTTACTCTCCTTATACATTTGATTTTCACTTTAATGAAATAGTAAGAATAGGTATCTCTTTTTGAAGAGAAAATAATGGTACTTACTAGAATTTTATCTTTATTTATTTTTGGTCCTTTCATGGTATTCACTTCCTATAATTTTCAATGTTTTTAGGCTCATTTAATCATATAAAAAGGGAGCATGGTTAATGAAGAATTTCAAGCAATACAGACTGCTTCAAAATGGTTTATTTATTATGGCAAGCAGTACAGGCGGGTATTTGCTCTCCTTGACAGGTATGTCGATTGCCTGGATGGTAGGAACTCTGATAATGGCTGGTATTCTTTCATTTTGGCAACCGCAATGGTTTCAAATGAAAGAGAACAATAAAGGGGTCCATCCATATTGGCGTTATATTGGACAGGCAATCATCGGAATAGAATTGGGGCAGAAGATGAATATGTCAGTCATTGCTATTTTTGAAAATAATGCAGTCATCATCACGGTCATGCTGTTATTCTCAATCATTCTCTCCCTTCTGTGTGGGATCGTTCTTTGGCGGTTCAGCAAGGCAGATATCCTCACAAGCTTATTTAGTACAACACCCGGCGGAATTTCAGCCATGCCAAGCATCGCAGAAGAAGTTGGAGCAAATACGGTTACCGTCAGTCTGGTGCAAATGCTGCGGATTTTCCTGGTAGTCGGTACAGTTCCGATCCTTGCCAGTTCGTCCCTATCTGCTGATAACTCAGTAAATTTCTCGGCAGCTGGGGTATCTCCTATAACGAGTATTTTGGAGTGGGGATCTGCAAGCTGGACAGCTGTTCTCATATTAGGTTCTGGAGCAGGTTATTTACTGGGGAAAAAGATTAAACTCCCTGCTCCATGGCTAGTTGGCGGGATGATAGGAGTTTCTTCCGTACAAATGCTTGGCTCTTTTATTCACGGCAATACCTTTCTTGCCTGGTGGCCGCATTGGTTCATTGTTTTGGCACAGGTATTCATTGGCTCAAGTATCGGTTCAAAGTTAAATAAAAAAATGTTTATAGGATCTAAAAATATAATACTGCTGGGATCAATGACTTCAGCCGGCATGATTTCGGCAATGGCTGTCTGTGCATGGGGCGTTTCAGAATTTACTCAAATTCCGTTTGTCACGGCATTGCTTGCATTCGCTCCCGGCGGCGTTGCCGAGATGGCGACTGCTTCTGCAGCGCTTCACGCTGGTTCTGATTTCGTTGTAGCTGTTCAGGTAATGCGGTTAATCTCTATTTTTATTCTGTTGCCGCCTTTTTTTAGATTACTGAATAGACAGGTCGTTACAAAAGCACCTTCCCAAAAAATATTTTAATCGTATGGCCTTGCACATCGACAGTTTTAGAATACTGAAGGCTGCGTCAATCTACCTGTTCACTTTAGTTTGATGCAGAAGGTTGATAAAGGTTATTTCACAGATTGCTTTCGCGGCCTCTTTTCCTCTAGCATTAAAAAAGTTAAATTATGAGAAGAACTTTTTCTGAGGCTGCTTTCAGATATATTGGTGCTTTTCGCAAAAGTGTTAATCCGTAATAAGTGAGGCATCGAGGAATCTTTTCTTCTTTAAGTCATTTTATAGTCAATCTTGAAACCCTGTGTATCCTAGATTCATTTATCCTAATAGCAACAAAGTTTACGAAAAGAACCTTACCTGAAAATAAATAAAGCATAAGTTTTCCAAACGGAAACTTATGCTTTAGGTTTTATAAGTTAAGTCCACCAAGACAAAATGTATGTATTTGGTGGAGACGGTGGGAGTCGAACCCACGTCCAAAGATATCGGCACTTAAGTGTCTACGAGTGTAGTCGATATATTCGTGTTTCACATCTTCATCTGCCTATCGACAGGCGTTTGAAGTGCTAGCCTGATTAGTCTCTTCCATCGTCCTCAGGCGGAGGACAACCGGCGTAGCCCACTAAGAGTGAGACCCTGACCCTACCACATGGGCGATGGAGGGAGGATCCGCTAAGCTACTTACGCAGCGAAAGCGAGGTTATTGTTTGTTTTGCCAGTTATTATTGGCTTTGGCGTTTTAACGAGGCCGACCCCCTCGACTCGCGACTTAAGCTCAAACTACCCCTGTCGAATCCGTAACGTCCCCTTCATAATAAAGGTTGAAATCTCGTATTTCAGAGATCAGCCTTGACGTCGGATGCTCAAGAATATGAGCTTAAATTTTGATCAACTGGCTCTTACATGATTTATTATAGCATAGATGTCGAAAAATGCAATTGTAAATTCCTGTTATCTATTGCTGCCTTGCTTTAAAGACACGTTCAATCTCACGCTTCGCTTCTTTTTTCTTTAGATCTTCCCGCTTATCATATTTCTTTTTACCACGTCCAAGACCTAGTAGAACCTTTGCGAAGCCGTCTTTAATATACATTTTTAATGGCACTAGTGAATAGCCTTGTTCTTTTGTTTCTCCAATTAATTTATTAATCTGCTTTCTGTGGAGCAGCAGCTTCCTGGTCCTTAACGGATCATGATTATATCGGTTCCCTTGTTCATATGGGCTGACATGCATATTATAGATGAATACTTCCCCTTTTTGAATCCTTGCAAAGGAATCCTTCAGGTTCACCCTTCCTGCCCGAATCGATTTTATTTCGGTTCCTTGCAGAACAATGCCTGCTTCGAAGGTTTCCTCAATAAAATAATCATGGTTAGCCTTTTTATTTTGGGCAACTGGTTTACTTTGTCCTTTTGGCATTTATACTCCCCCCGGTTTTTCTGCAGCACCAGGCATAAACTGCCTGGCGCCCTCTTTTTCTATAGCTGTTTCCTCACTGCTGCCTTTTTTTTACTGGATAATCATTATGAGTTTTAATACAAAACGTATGAACCATTTTTTCTCATTTAACAGCAAAGTTTACGAAAAAAGCCTTATTTATTTGCGTTTTTTGTTTCGTTTTGCTTTCGGTGCATTTTCATAGTTCTTCTTCTTCTTTTTCTTTCTTGGAGGACGGGTTGACCATTCATCACTGCCACCCCTTTGCTCGGAGCCTTTCGTTTTCTCTTTGCCATCCTGTGAGCGTACTTTAACGATGCGTGGTTTTTCATCTCTTGGACTGCGTGATTTTACATTCTTCATTCCAACAATTTCAAAGTCGATATCGTGCTCGTCCTTATTAACATTAATCACCCGAACGGTAATTTCATCCCCAATTCTAAAGACATTACCCGTTTTCTCGCCAATCATAGCAAATTGCCGCTCATCATAATGGTAATAATCATCTGTCATGTAGCTGACATGGACAAGACCCTCAATAGTATTTGGCAATTCCACAAACATACCGAAGTTCGTAACAGAACTAATAATTCCGTCGTATTCTTGGCCAATTTTATCTTCCATATATTCAGCTTTTTTCAGTTCGTCTGTATCGCGTTCAGCATCGACTGCACGGCGTTCCATTTTGGATGTATGATCTGCAATTTCACGAAGGACAGCATCCCACTTTGCCTGTGTGGCAGCATCCATCTTTCCGTCAATTAAATAGGTACGAATCAGCCGATGAACGATTAAATCTGGATAACGGCGGATTGGAGAAGTGAAGTGTGTATAGAATTTTGTTGACAGCCCAAAATGCCCTATACTCTCAGGATCGTATTTCGCCTGCTGCATGGAACGGAGCATGACAGTTGAAACCACCATTTCCTCCGGCTTCCCTTCAACCGCTTCGATGATTTCCTGCAGCGCTCGAGGATGAACAGAATTGGCACTGCCTCTGACAATCAGGCCAAAGTTCGTGATAAACTCAAAAAAGCGCTGGAGCTTCTCTTCTTTTGGATCTTCATGGATCCTGTACATAAACGGTACATCCATCCAGTGAAAATGTTCAGCAACGGTTTCGTTTGCTGCAAGCATGAATTCCTCGATTAAACGCTCTGCAACTGACCTTTCGCGGATTGCGACATCGGTTGGCTTTCCTTCTTCGTCCACTATCACCTTTGCTTCTTTAAAATCAAAGTCGATAGCTCCTCTTTCCATACGTTTGTTTCTAAGGATTTGTGCAAGCTTTTCCATTTCATCAAACATTGGAACAAGCGGCTCATAATGCTTGCGAAGCTCCTCATCCTTATCCACAAGAATTTTATTGACATCGGAATAGGTCATTCGTTCTGTCGTTTTAATAACACTCTCAAAGATTTCATGATTGACGACTGTTCCATTTCGGTCAATTTCCATCTCGCAGGAAAGAGTAAAACGATTTACCTTTGGATTCAAAGAACAAATCCCGTTTGACAGACGATGCGGAATCATTGGTATCACACGATCCACGAGATACACACTGGTGCCTCTTTCAAACGCTTCCCGATCAATTGGCGAGCCTTCTTTTACATAATGGCTTACATCGGCAATATGTACTCCAAGCTTGTAATGGCCGTTACTCAATTGCTGGACAGTGACGGCATCATCCAAATCCTTTGCATCGGCTCCATCTATGGTCACAATCATTTGCCCGCGAAGATCGCGGCGATTGCCGATTTCATCTTCATCAATGGTATCAGGTGTGCTGTTTGCCTGGTCAATCACTTCTTCAGGAAAGGCCTGCGGAAGACCATGCTTATGAATGATGGAAAGGATATCGACTCCCGGATCATTTTTATGTCCCAGAATTTGAATAACTTCTCCTTCTGCATTTTTACGTCCTTCAGGGTAAGATGTCAGCTTGACCACTACTTTATGACCTTCCACAGCCCCCGCACTTGCATTCTTCGGAATAAATATATCACTTCCGAATTTTTTATCATCCGGAATAACAAAACCGAAATGTCTGCTTTCCGTATAGGTTCCGACTACTTCTGTGTTTCCTCGTTCCAGTATACGGACGACGCTGCCTTCCCTTCTTGCTCCTGAGCTTTTGGAAGAAACCCGGACAATGACCATATCTCCATGCATCGCTCCATTCACTTCATGCGGAGGAATAAAAATATCATCCATGCCCGGTTCCTCCGGCGTCACAAAAGCAAAGCCTTTTGCATGGCCAGTCAATTTGCCCCGAATCAAATTCATTTTCTCAGGCAAGCCATAGCGATTGCTTCTGGTTCTGACAACGAGCCCCTTTTCTTCCATATAAACTAATGTTTTCACAAACTCTTTGAATTCGGAGGAATCATCAATCCCGAATACTTCCTCTAACTCTTGCACGGTTAATGGCTTATAGGCTTCTTCCTTCATATAAGATAAAATTCGATCTATATGCTTTTGTGTATTTTCTTCCAACTTCATCCCTCCTTTAAGGGTGCTTATTTTGACCAATCCAATGACTCAAGGAATTGGTATACATCCTCGTGCAGCTGGTCCTTTTCCTTGTCCAGCGTAATAACATGACCTGACTCTTCATACCATTTTATTTCTTTTTGCACGGATTCTATTTGATTATAAATAATATTGGCGCTGTCCGTATTGATCATATGGTCCAATCTTCCCTGTATAACAAAAACAGGAGCGTAAATCATATCAACATTATTTCGAACATCCGCTATTAATTCCTGAAGCTCCTTCAGTGTATTCATTGGGGTTTTACGAAACTCTTCCATCTCCCTATCAATTTCTTCAGGAGTTTTCCCCTCGAGCTGTTTATATTGTCTAGCATACTCGAGAACCCCCTGATAGAGCGTTTCTTCACTTTTTAAATACATAGGGGCGCACATCGGAACGATACCCTTTACAGGTACAGTGTAACCTAATTTCAAAGAAAATACCCCGCCCAGGGACAAACCTGCAACGGCAATTTCGTTATATCCCTGTGACTTTAAATGTTCGTATCCATTTATCACATCCTGCCACCAGTCCTTAGGACCAGTATGCACCAATTCTTCCGGCGGAACACCGTGTCCCTTATAATGAGGGGCATGAGACGAATATCCTTTTTTCTCCAAAAATCTTCCAAGCATACGAACATCAGCAGAGTTCCCCGTAAATCCATGCAATAGTAATACTGCTCTCTTGCCGGCTTTAAAAGTAAATGGTTTCGGTGGTACGATTTTCATGCTGTAAGCTCCTCTTTTTTATCAACCAATAATATTTTTATGTATATACAGCCCTACTATTATTTTTAACAAAGAAAGCCAAAACAATCCAGAAATATGTATAGAAAAACTGAAGATGCCTGCTTATCGGCGACTAGCATAAGTCAAGCCGATGATAGGAAGGATTGGTCTTTATCCTTCCAACTGCAGCTGGACATCTTGAAAAACGGAAAGCACCTGTTAACGGCGTACAGACTGGATGGCATAGTCATTAGAGACCGAAAAAGTGAAATAAAGAAAAACCCGGCCGCATTAGACCAGGTTTTCATTTCACTTGTCTATTATGAGAAAAAGTTCACCGCTAAGGCAAAAATAAAGAACAGCACTGAAAGTACGACAGTAATTCGATTTAAGATTAGATCAATACCGCGGGCTTTTTGCTTTCCAAATAACTGTTCTGCTCCACCGGAAATAGCGCCTGCCAATCCTTCGCTTTTTCCTGCTTGCAGTAATACAATAATAATTAATGCGATTGCATCAATGATTAACAAAACCAAAAATAGTGTATGCATTCTGCCTACCTCCTGAGACGACCGTCCAAACTTACTATAAATGTACCATAGTTTATTGTTAACTACAAACTAATTTTTCAGGCTTTTCTAACCTTGCAGCTTCATTTAGGCCTTTTTTATTAATCTCTCCTCTTGCTCTTTTCATAGTTCCCTCGTACTTTTCAGTTCAATAGAATATGGTTATATAAATCAACAAACCAGACTTGTGCATTTTGCTCAAAAACCTGAAGCTGTAAAATTTATTCGTTTCATTTTCTATTAATCTACGGGAACTTCACAATTGTCATCCTTGCAAACAAGCCCTTCCTTTGACTGAATTGGCTGTAAAGGAGAAAATTGATTTTCTTCCTCCCAAACTTTTTCCAAAGCGTTTATAAATACACCAATAGGCTGAGCACCTGAAATAGCATATTTACGATTTAAGACAAAGAATGGCACGCCTTGAATTCTGATTTGAGCAGCTTCTGCTTCTTCAGCACGCACCTCTTCTAGATAATCTTTGCCTTCTAATACCTTTTGGGATTCTTCCCGATCCAGACCAACTTCTGCTGCGAGGTTAATGAGTGTTTCATGACTCCCAATAAATTGAAATTCAGTAAAATGGGCCTTCAATATTCTTTCGGTTAATTCAGCCCCTTTTCCTTTGCCCTCAGCGTATTTCGCTAACCGATGAGCATCCAGGGTGTTGGTTTGTTTCATTTGGTCAAAGTTATATTTTAAACCTGCTTCTGCTGCTCTTTGTATGACTTGTTTATTCATTTCTTTCGCCTGGTTAATTGTCATACCCATTTTTTTGGCTAGCATCTCATCAACAGACACGTTTAAATCACTTTTTAAATCGGGCTGCAGCTCGTAGCTTTTATATACTATTTCTACTTGATCTTTATGAGAGAATTTTTCCAAAGCCTGTTCTAATGTTCTTTTCCCTATATAGCAAAATGGACAAACGAAATCGGACCATACTTCTATCCTCATTAAATATACCTCTCTTCTTTTGAGCTTTTTTCAATAATAATATGCCTATATATATTAGACTTTTTAGGTGAATTGTTCTAGTTTAAAGCATTTCGATTAATAGATGGTTGTGCCCTGATCTTCCTGCTGGTTGATTTCCGCTTCAGGCACTCGCTTTCCGCGGGCAGCCGGGAGCCTCCTCGTCGCAAGCTCCTGTGGGGTCTCCCTAAGCCTGCTTTTCCCGCAGGAGTCTCGTGCCTTACGTTCCAATCAACTTTGTATTTATTTCTATTTCAGGCTTTCACTACGATATGGGCAGTACTCTGGTCGCTCCTGCTGGTTGATTTCCGCTTCAGCCCCTGCTTTGGTGTGCAGTTTTTTACAAAGTCCATAAAAAAAGGGCAATTCCAGAGGGAATCTGCCCTGTGCCATGTATTTTATTGTCTCATGTGTACACTAACGGATTACAAATTTGTTGATAACTTGATCTGCAATAAAGCGGCTGGATTTTTTGATTTTCACCCGGATCTGATAGTTTCCTGTCTGAAAACCTTTTAGCTCATCCGTTGGTGTATCTCCTTCTTTAAGGTTAAGTGCCTTAGCAGTCTGACCGTACTGCTCCCATTTTTTCTTGCTGGCATTATATTTTTCAACTGAAACATATATGTTAACGGGTGTATTAATATCATTATAGAAGCTGACCTTTACAGTATCCCTTTGCTTTTTGGGCATTGTGTAGGAAACAGAGGCACCACTTTTAAAATAATTAAAGAGATTGGATTGATCCTGCACAGCTGGCTTTGAGCTTGCTTGTGCATTGGATGCTGCATGGAAGGAATTTGTGATAACAGCTCCTGCTATTCCAACTGCAATTAGGATAGCTGCCATGTAACGCTTCTTTATATTTTTAACACTTGCTTTACCGTTTCGGTTCTCTTTTTGCTTCAATAGGAATCTCTCCTTTCGCGATTTCAATTATTTTGTTAATCGCTATTAATAACAATAAAAAAGGATTATAACCTATTGTAACATACTATCTTTTTGTTTAAAGGCAGCTTTACTTTACATTAATAAAAAACCCCCAGGAAATGTTATTCCCAGGGGCGTATCCGTTTTAATCAGCCCTTTTAGCTGAAGCAGGTTCAATTAATTACTTGTTTTTAAGGTTGTAGAAAGAATTTTTGCCAAGATATTGTGCAGTATCAGCAAGTCCGTCTTCGATGCGAAGCAATTGGTTGTATTTCGCAACACGGTCTGTACGTGATGGAGCACCTGTTTTAATTTGTCCAGCATTTGTTGCAACAGCAATGTCAGAGATAGTAGTATCTTCTGTTTCACCAGAACGGTGGGAAATGATTGCTGTGTAGCCAGCGCGTTTTGCCATTTCAATCGCATCAAATGTTTCAGTTAATGTACCGATTTGGTTCACTTTGATTAGGATAGAATTGCCTATGCCTTGCTCGATACCCTGCTCTAATTTCTTGGTATTTGTAACGAATAAATCGTCGCCTACTAATTGAACCTTATGGCCAATACGTTGTGTTAACAGCTTATGGCCATCCCAGTCATTTTCATCAAGACCATCTTCAATTGAGATGATTGGGTATTTCTCAACAAGAGATTCATACCATTCAACCATTTCTTCAGAAGTTCTGACAACACCTTCACCACTAAGGTGATATTTTTTGTCTTCTTTATTGAATAGCTCAGAAGATGCAACGTCCATTGCAAGCATAACTTCTTCACCTGGCTTGTAGCCTGCTTTTTCAATTGCTTCAATGATTGTTTGAAGAGCTTCTTCGTTAGATTTAAGGTTTGGAGCGAATCCGCCTTCGTCACCAACAGCTGTGTTAAGACCTTTTTCTTTTAATACTGTTTTTAAGCTGTGGAAGATTTCAGCACCCATACGAAGCGCTTCTTTGAATGAAGGCGCGCCGACAGGCATTACCATGAATTCCTGGATGTCAACGTTGTTATCAGCATGCTCACCGCCATTTAAGATGTTCATCATTGGAGTTGGGAGCTGTTTTGTATTGAAGCCTCCAAGGTATTGGTATAATTCCACTCCAAGGAAATCAGCAGCAGCGCGTGCGCAAGCCATAGATACGCCAAGGATGGCATTAGCACCTAATTTTCCTTTATTTTCTGTTCCGTCGAGCTCGATTAAAAGCTTGTCAATTAGCACTTGCTCAGTTACATCATAGCCAATTAGTTCTTCTGCGATCACTTCGTTCACATTTTCAACCGCTTTAAGAACGCCTTTTCCGTTGTAACGGCTCTTGTCTCCGTCGCGAAGCTCAACTGCTTCATATTCACCTGTTGAAGCACCGCTTGGTACTAATGCGCGTCCAAATGCTCCTGATTGTGTATAAACTTCTACTTCTACTGTTGGGTTGCCGCGGGAATCCAATACTTCGCGTGCGTATACTTCTGTAATTTGTGGCATGTTCATTACTCCTTTTTATTGTAGATTTAAGGTTATTATTTTTGTTGGTTGTATGTTGTTGGTCTTTGCTGCTTTAAAGCACGATAGGGGTCAGACCCCTTTAACGCTTTAACGCTTTAGTGCTTAATGATACTGATTCCTGTCATTTCCGATGGCTTTTTGACACCTAACAGATCGAGCATGGTTGGCGCTAAGTCGCCTAGAATGCCTCCATCGCGGAGTTCAATTCCTTTTTTCGTTACGATGACTGGTACTGGATTTGTAGTATGAGCCGTCATTGGCTGTCCTTCGAGCGTTACCACTTCGTCTGAGTTTCCATGGTCTGCCGTAATGATAGCCGTGCCGCCTTTTGCCAGGATGGCTTCTACCACTCTGCCCAGACACTCGTCCACTGCTTCAATCGCTTTGATTGTAGGCTCGAGCATTCCGGAATGGCCAACCATATCCGGATTCGCAAAATTCAACAGGATGGCATCATGGCCATCCGCCTCAATATCAGCTACCAAAGCATCTGTCACTTCATATGCGCTCATTTCGGGCTTCAAATCATATGTTGCTACTTTTGGTGAATTAATGAGGATGCGATCCTCTCCCGGGAATTCAGCTTCACGCCCGCCGCTCATAAAAAAGGTGACATGCGGGTATTTTTCTGTTTCCGCAATCCTTAGCTGCTTCAAGCCATTTTGAGAAAGAACTTCACCAAGTGTATTATCTAAGTTCACTGGCTTAAATGCAACATAGCCGTCAACGGTTTCACTAAAGTGAGTCAAACAAACAAAGTATAAGTCTTTAGGGTGTCCAGGTCCTCGGTCAAAGGAACGGAAATCCTCATTTGTAAAGGTATTGGAGATTTGGATGGCACGGTCCGGCCTGAAATTATAAAAGATCACTGAATCGTTATCTTTAATGGTTGCAACAGGCTTGCCATCTTCGCCCAACATAACTGAAGGAATCACGAATTCATCGAAGATTCCATGTTCGTAGGAATCATCCACTAAATCCATTGGATTAGAATAAGTGGGGCCATCTCCATAGACCATTGCACGATAGGATTTTTCTACACGATCCCAGCGCTTATCTCTATCCATTGAATAGTATCTTCCGGAAATCGTCGCGAATTGTCCAACGCCATACTCTTTGAATTTCGCTTCCGTTTCCTCAATATATTTTTTAGCTGTTTTGGGCCCAACATCACGGCCGTCAAGAAAGGCATGAACATATACCTTTTTTAGTCCCTGGTCCGCCGCAAGCTTTAATAAAGCGAACAAATGGCGAATGTGGCTGTGAACACCGCCGTCAGACAAAAGACCAAATAAATGAAGGCTTGAATCCTGCTTCTTGGCATTTTCGATCGCCCCTATGAAGGTTTCATTTTCTTGAAATACTCCTTCACGTATGGCTACATTTACACGTGTAAGGCTTTGATAGACAATACGGCCTGCGCCAATATTTAAATGTCCAACCTCTGAATTCCCCATTTGTCCTTCCGGTAGGCCGACTGCTTCTCCGCTTGCAATCAGCTGATTATGGGGATACGTATTCCAGTAACGGTCAAAATTCGGTTTCTTTGCTTGAGCAACCGCATTTCCTTTTGTTTCGCCGCGTAGGCCAAAACCGTCTAGAATAATAAGTGCTACTGGTGATTTACTCATTGATGACCGCCTCCAAAAGCTGTAAAAACGAGTTAGGCTCCAGGCTTGCCCCGCCGACAAGTGCACCATCAATATCAGGCTGCGCCATGAATTCCTTAATATTAGCAGGCTTTACGCTTCCCCCGTATTGGATGCGTATAGAATCGCCCGCTGCTTGTGAGAAGTTTTCACTGATCACCTGACGGATATGTGCACATACTTCATTTGCATCATCAGCGGTTGAAGATTTGCCTGTGCCAATGGCCCAAATAGGCTCATATGCTATAATCGTCTTCTTTACTTGCTCTTCTGACAAATCAGAGAGAGCTTTTTTCACTTGTGATTCTACTATATCCATTGTTTGATTCTGTTCACGCTGTTCCAGTGTCTCGCCGACACAAATGATAGGAGTTAAATCATATTTAAAAGCGGCAGCTGCTTTTTTATTGACACATTCATCCGTCTCATTAAACATGCAGCGACGTTCAGAATGGCCGATAATGACATATTTTACACCTATGTCCTGCAGCGCCCTGGGGCTGATTTCTCCGGTGTATGCCCCATCTTCTTCAAAATGCATATTTTGTGCTCCGATTTCTACATGACTGTTCTTAGTTGCTTCTACCAATCGGTCCAGGAATAAAGCAGGTGCGCATATCACGCTGTCCACTTTGACCCTGTCAGGAATATGTTCTGATACCTCTTCTGCAAAAGTTTTTGCTTCAGACATTGTTTTATACATTTTCCAATTTGCCGCTATTATCGGTTTACGCATCGTGAACCAGTCCTCTCTCATCATGGAATCAGGGCTATTTAGAATTGGTGCTCCTATTTTTGCCCTTCATTGCCTATTATCTATTAAATGTTCTTACTTGTCATTTAAAGCTGCAACACCCGGCAATATTTTTCCTTCCATGAATTCGAGGGACGCGCCTCCGCCTGTAGAAATATGATCCATTTGATCAGCAAGATGGAATTTTTCTACTGCAGCTGCTGAATCTCCGCCGCCAATAATGGAATACGTATCCTTTGCATCCGCAAGTGCCTGTGCGACACCTTTTGTTCCGTTTGCAAAAATATCCATTTCGAAAACACCCATAGGCCCGTTCCAAACCACGAGCTTGGATTTTTGTATCACTTCTTTATATAGCTCCACTGTTTTAGGTCCGATATCCACTGCTTCCCAATCTGCAGGAATGCTGTCAATCGATACCACTTTAGTGTTAGCTGTTTCGGAAAACTCATCCGTTACAACGGCATCTAACGGCATATAGAAGTTCACATTCTTTTCTTTTGCCTTTTCAATGAAAGAAGCGGCTAAATCAATTTTGTCTTCTTCAAGAAGTGACTTGCCAATTTCATGGCCCTGTGACTTGATAAAAGTATACGCAAGTCCGCCGCCGATGATCAGGTTGTCCACCAGGTTAAGCAGATTTTCAATTACGCCGATTTTATCCTTTACTTTAGCTCCGCCTATAATAGCAGTAAATGGACGTTCAGGATGTGAAATGGCTTTTCCAAGCACCTCAAGCTCTTTTTCCAAAAGGAATCCTGCAACAGCAGGCAGATGGTGAGCAATTCCCTCAGTGGAAGCATGGGCACGGTGCGCTGCTCCAAAAGCATCATTTACATAGACATCTGCAAGATCTGCAAAGGCTTTTGCCAGTTCAGGGTCGTTTTTCGTTTCGCCTGGATAAAAGCGAACATTTTCAAGAAGAAGCACGTCACCATTCTCCATTTTGTTAATGTCGCTCTGTACGATTTCACCATATGCTTCATTGGATTTGCGAATATCTTTTTTAAGCAATTCGCTTAAACGTTTTGCTACAGGAGTAAGTCTTAATTCTTCTACGACTTCACCCTTTGGACGCCCTAAATGGCTTGCCAGAATGACCTTCGCCCCCTGATCCATTAAATATTGAATCGTAGGAAGGGCAGCGCGGATTCTTGTGTCATCTGTTACATTTCCATCTTTCAAAGGAACGTTAAAGTCAACACGGCAAAACACTCGTTTACCGGACAAATCGATGTCCTTAATCGTCTTCTTATTCATTTAAAAGGCCTCCTTTTTACCTGTTATTTACTAGGGTACACCCGTATATCAATACCCTCGTCTGCTATGTTTTATGTAAAAAGGGAGGGGGAATCTTCCCCGCTCCCCTTTTCCCCCTACTATTTTATAATTCGGGGACCGATTTTTCCACTGATATCAATGGAAACACCATTTAAATTGACCGCTGTTAGATATTGTTAAAAATTATAGTCCTTGTTTAGCAACGTAATCAGCTAAATCAACTACACGGTTGGAGTAGCCTGTTTCATTGTCATACCAAGATAGAACTTTTACCATATTATCTTCAAGAACCATAGTTGACAATGCATCTACAGTAGAAGAAACAGTTGCACCGTTGTAGTCAGTAGATACTAATGGAAGCTCGCTGTATGCAAGAATTCCTTTTAAATCGCCTTCAGCCGCTTCTTTTAAAGCTGCGTTTACTTCTTCAGCTGTTACGTTTTTGTCAAGCTCAGCAACAAGGTCCACAACAGATACGTTAGGAGTTGGAACACGCATTGCCATACCGTTTAATTTACCTTTTAATTCAGGTAAAACAAGTGCTACTGCTTTTGCAGCTCCTGTAGTTGTAGGAATGATGTTTTCTGCAGCTGCACGTGCACGGCGGTAATCCTTATGAGGCAAATCAAGGATTTGCTGGTCATTTGTATAGGAGTGAACGGTTGTCATCATACCGCGCTTGATGCCGAATTTTTCATGAAGAACCTTCGCAAATGGAGCTAAGCAGTTTGTTGTACAAGAAGCGTTTGAAAGGACATGGTGGTTTTTGGCATCATACTTATCTTCGTTAACACCCATAACGATTGTGATATCTTCGCCGTTGGCAGGAGCAGAAATAATTACTTTTTTCGCACCAGCTTCTAAATGTTTCGCTGCATCTTCACGTTTTGTAAAACGTCCAGTTGATTCAACAACGATATCTACACCAAGGTCTCCCCATCCCAATTGAGCAGGGTCGCGCTCAGCAAGTACTTTTACTTTATGGCCTCCTACAACCAGGCTGTCTCCGTCTACAGTAACGGTTTCTTCAAGCTTTCCGTGTACAGTATCGTACTGTAAAAGGTGTGCAAGCATGTTTGCATCTGTTAAGTCGTTAACTGCTACGATTTCAACGTTAGAGTTTTTTAAAGCTGCGCGGAATACGTTACGTCCAATACGGCCAAATCCATTAATACCAACTTTTACTGTCATTTATATTGCCTCCTTAGATTGGATAGTTTATTGTTTTATATTTCAAAAGGACAAGCCTTTTAAAAGCAATTGACTATGAATATAAAATTTCTTTTGCTGCTCCCTCATCGGTGATAAGGACAGAAGACTTTATTGCGCTCTTCATGTAGGCTTTAATCGCTTTTGCTTTTGATGCACCGCCTGCCACTGCGAGAATATGTTCGACATGCGGTAAATCCTCAGGCTGGAGTCCCGCAATCGGCACCTTGTGCACGACTTGGCCATCTTCATTAAAATAATTGCCGAAAGCCTCGCCCACTGCATGTGCAGCCTCGATTTTCTCTATTACTTCGGGTCTTGTGTTGCGGCGCAGCGCCATTGCCATGGCATCGCCAATTCCATGAAGAACAATGTTTGCCTGTTCAATTAAACTTAGGACTTCTTTAATAAATGGTTCTTTTGTAAACGATTGATACACTTCGGGGCTAACCTGATCTGGAACATAAAGGGCCCGGTGTTTTCCTCCGGTTTTTTCAGCCATTTTAGAACAAATCGTATTGGCTTGAATTTCCACATCTTCTCCAATGCCTCCGCGCGCCGGGACAAATAACAGATTCTTCCTGCCTGCAAAATCAGGTGTCAGCATGTCAGCCACAGCCGCCATTGTCGATCCTCCTGAAACAGCGATAATATTGTCCCCTATCAGCATTTCCTTCATTCTCCTGGCACATACTCTGCCAAGAGCTGCTGTCACCCACGGTGCTTCATCACTGTTGCCGGGAACAATTATGACTTCTTGGAGATTAAGAACTTCCTTTAATTTTCTTTCCATTTCATTTATACCCGAAATTTCATTCATCATACTTTCCAATTCCTTCAACACGGTTAAACCTTGTTCAGAAACCTTCATTCCGGAATTTTGAATATCAATAAGATGCTGTTTTTTAAAAAACTCCACCTCACTGCGCAAAATCCTTTCTGAAAGGCCTATGGTCTGCGCTAATGTTCTTCTTCCTACAGGCTCCATAAAATAGATGGAACGCAGAATCTGGTAGCGCTTTTCCATGACGGAAAGTACATCCGGCATTAATAGCTTTTGAATCTCAACCATTGAGTGCATGAATCTTTTCTCCTTTTCGGGACCTATAACGTCCCGGCCAGACATATTGTGTCCCATTCACTCAAAAAAAATTTACCCTTGCTACAATTCTTATTTTAGCAGGGTAAATTTTGTATTTCAACTCTGAAACATCAGCTTTTCCATTGTAAACGTTTCCTTAATGAAAAATAATCAATTTGCCCATATTGAAGAGTTTCATTTTCTGATTCGACAACAGGAATCATCAGTCCATACTTTTCAATCCATTCTTCGCTCTCATCAATATTTCGTTCAATGATCTCCAGCGAAAAGTCACGCTGCAGATCCTTCAGCACTTCCTTTGCTTCTGTACAAAGGTGGCAGCCCTGTCTGGAATATAAAATGATTTGCAAGAATGCGGCCCCCTTTGCTATTCATATCTTTTTCGTTTCGAGGAGGGGAGGATAGTAAGCTGCTCCCGATATTTCGCTATTGTCCTGCGGGAAACCATAATTCCCATCCTCTTAAAGGCATCTGCAATATTTTGGTCGGACAAAGGCTTCATCTTATTTTCCTGGCGTACCATTTCTATTATTTTGTTTTTCACTTGTGCGGCAGATGCCTGGGATTCATTTTGTTCTTCCACTGCGGCAAGAGCTGCTGAAAAGAACTTTTTCATCTCAAATGTACCATGTGGAGTTTGTATATATTTCCCTTTGACTGCTCTGCTTACCGTAGATTCATGTACACCAATTTGATCAGCGACTTCCTTTAGAGTGAGCGGCTTTAAATAGAAGGGGCCTTTTAAAAAGAAATCCCTTTGCTGTTCCAATAAAGCCATACCCACCTCATAAATCGTTTTACGGCGCTGATCCAGTGTTTTGGTTATGGTCCTGAAGCCGCGGGCCTTCTCTTTTAAAAATTTCTGCACCTGCCGGTCTCTGTACATAGAAAGGTCCCTGTAATAGTCCTTTTGAAAGGTAACACTCGGTAAATGCTTCTCAAATAAATGGAGCTCAAGATTCATATCCTGTTTTATGACGATTAAATCCGGAATGACATATTCTGAGCTGGCCTGGCTGAACCGTGCACCGGGCCTTGGATTTAATGTACGAATATAGTCGGCTGCCTCCTGAATTTCCTTTGTAGATACTTTCAGTTCTTTCGAAAGCTTCCGCCACCTTTTTTCTGCAAAATCAAGAAAGTGGCTGGATAATATCGGTTCTGCCAGTGCATGCTTTCTTCCGTTTCTTTCTATTTGAATGAGAAGGCATTCCTGCAGCGTCCTTGCCCCTACACCTGCCGGTTCGAGGGTTTGCAGCAGCTGTAAACATTCCTCTGCCTCGGCCAGCGAAATTTTGGCAGCTGCAGCAGCATCCTCCATGCCGACCGCGAAATATCCATTCAAATCCAAATGATATATGAATTGTTTTATGATTCGTTCTTCCCTCTTTGGTAACGCTTTCATGGAGATTTGAAAAAAAAGAGCATCATACAAGGATCCTGAGGTTTGAGGGACCTGTTCAATCCAGCTTTGATTTCCTTGGTCAAACGACTGTTTTTTTTGTTTTCGCGATATATCAATGCGTGAATCAACGAAGGTTAAATAAGAATGTTCCAGTTTAATTAAAGGATTTTCCATTGCTTCCGCTTCAAGAAACGCAGCTAATTCCTCTGCTGAATAAGCTAAAAGCTCGATTGCCTGCTTAAGCTCCTGGGTCATTGCTAACTTTAAGGATTGATTTTGCCATAAACCAGTCTGCAGTTCCATGTTCATCCCCCCAAAGCACTGTACTTATTCCCTATTTTACATCACACACATAAATCAGTACATGTATTTTCAAAAATAAAGCGGATATTTTTTAACACTTTACTGCACGAAAGGGGTCAGACCCCTTTCGTGCAGTAAAGTGTTAAATTGAATTAAAAAACCGCACCATGCCGATTATGACATGACATGCGGTTTTACGCACAATTCCTTGCATGTTTAATTAGCCGTGGTTGTGTTTTTCTTCCTTTTGTTTATGCTTATCGTCATGTTTAGGTTTCTCTTCTTTTGGCTTATGATTATTATCTGCTTGATTGTGTTTTTCATCTTTTGGTTTATTTTTCTTATTCCCCTGCTTGTGGTTGTCTGCTTTTTTATTCCCAGATTTAGCATGAGATTTTGAATCGCTGCTTGGCTGTTTAGGTGGAACCTCGGCAGAATCCCCCCCTTTAATATACAGTTCGTTATTCACTTTGTAGACACTGCTTGGCTGTTGAAAGCTGCTTTTGTCTGTTCCTAACGCTTGCATCATATTCTTAAACATCAGCTGTGAGATTTTCGTAGTATCTCCAAGCATATAGTTGCCGGGACCATTTTTGGCATATCCAGTCCAAACCGCCATCGTATACTGCGGGGTATACCCAGCAAACCAGCTATCATTTGTCGCATTTGATGGGTATCCAAATTGTGCACTGGTTTTATCATCAAAATTTGTTGTACCTGTTTTTCCTGCCACATCCAATCCCGGCACCATGGCCGCCTTTCCAGTTCCGGAATTCACGACTGTCCGCAGCATATCTGTAATCATATACGCGGTGTATTCATGCATGACCTGTTTTGGCTTCGGAGTAAAATCCATCACTTTTCCATTGGGAAAGACTACTTTACTGACTAAATGCGGCGTGTTGTATACTCCGTTATTTCCAAAGGCACTGTAGGCCCCAGCCATCTCCAAAGGATTAACCGTATTGCTCCCTATCGCATTCGATTCATATACCGTATTATGATCAAAGGTAATACCAAGATTCTCCGCAAAGCTCTTTGCTTTGTCCATCCCTACCGCTCGAAGGGTAAGCAGGGCGGGAATATTGTATGAATATTGAAGAGCCGTTCTTATAGATAGCTTTCCATGATATTGATGATCCCAGTTTGAAATAGGCTGCCCATTTGAGTACGTCGTCTTCTGATCATTTAATTGATGCCCTGTAGACCATTCTAAATTTTCTATGGCAGGCCCGTAATCAAAGATGGGTTTAAACGAGGAACCTGGCTGCCGTTTCATATCAATCGCAAAATTGTTGCCCAGGAAAGAGGCTTTATAATCGTTTCGGCCGCTTCCGATTGCCCGAACTTCTCCTGTTTTTGTATCCAAAAATACAAAAGCTCCTTGAAAATTACCATTAGGATAAGAAACGATCGAATTAGTGTCCATCATTTTGTCCGCATAATCCTGTGCTTTTGGATCTAAAGTAGTGTATATAGATAATCCATCGGTGCTAATGTCTACATTCTTCAGTTTTCCTTTTACTTCTCTTACTGCAGCATCTAAAAACACCTCATACGGCATACCATGATGATTGGTGTTTGGTACAAGCCCTGCCGTTACAGGAACTTTCTTCGCTTCCTGCATTTGTTTCTTGGTAATGTACCTTTGTTTATACATGGAGCTTAAAACAACATTACGGCGATCCGTAGCAGCTTTCTTGTTTTCAGGTTGGGTTGGATCGTAAATGCTGGGACCTTGTGGAAGCCCTGCCAACATCGCCTCCTCAGGAAGTGTCAATTCATTCAGGTGATTGGCATCAATCCCATAGTAGGTTTTTGCAGCTGCCGCCACCCCATATGAACCGTCTCCAAGGTAGATTTTATTTAAATACATCATTAAAATTTCTTGCTTTGAATACTTTTTTTCCAGCTGAGACGCCAAGCTCCATTCCTGTACTTTTCGCGTTATTGTTTTCTGAGGGGTCAAAAATGTGTTCTTGATCACCTGCTGTGTAATCGTACTTCCGCCCTGTGATCCGAAGTGCCCCGTTAAATTCTCGAAAATGGCTCTGACCGTTCCTTTTATATCGATACCACCATGTTCATAAAAATGTGCATCCTCCGTAGCAATGAATGCATGCTCCATCGTTTTTGGAACTTGAGCATACGTAATTTTTGTCCGGTTTTCTTTTCCATATTCAAAAAGGAAATTCCCATTCTTATCATAAAATTTAGTTGAAAGCGGATCGACCAGTTTTGAAGGATCTAGTTTTGGCGCTTTCTTCATCATTGCACCAATTGATATAACCCCTATACCAACGGAAAGCACAAAAAGCACCAAACAGGATATGAATACTTTTTTTAACATAGATCCTTTTTTGGCCAATTTATTACTCTTATGCTCATTATTCTTTTCCAGTCGTTTTCGTTCTTGACGATTACGATATTTTTCTTCTGACATTCAAATACTCTCCCAGGCGTAAGGTTATCGTAGCTGATTTAAATAATATGCTTTTAACACTTACGTATTTCTTATTGATGAGTTTGGCAATTAGATAGTTGTTTATTATGCAAAACCCGTATATATCGGATTAAAGAAGTATTGATGCAATAATCCTCTTGGTCTCCTTTTGCAATAAAGTACTTGCGCTGTATAATCTTTTCTATAATTTCTTGTAATACCTCTTCTTTTTCCACTTTCAGCTCTTTTATGATAATTTCTTTTTTAATATCATTTTCTAAAGTGTAATAAACAACAAATTCTTTCAAATTAACCCTCCCTTAATCTTATACTCTAACGGAAAGCCTGCTTTGAATTTAACCTCTCGAAATGATATAAGGTGTGCAAATACTCTTCATTCTACCCACCTGCATTTAAGGTAAGCGTTGTTTTTATACGTCCATTTTTAATAATTCAGCATACATCCCTCATAAAAAAAAAGGAAACCATTCCAGAATGATTCATAGGCTTCATAAAAATTCTTAAAGATACCTATATCCAAATCCTGTAAACCTATTGAAAACAATATCCTTCTTTGTACGTTCATATTCATGCGTAAAAAATCTACTATTTATGGGGGTAAGAGGTCATCTTTTCCTTGACGCCTTACTCTAGTTGGATAAAAGTTTCTTCTTTGATAAAGCTCTTTTCGTAAACTTTGTTGCTATTAGACACTGAAATATCACCTTAGATATATATTCAGAATTAAAACTTGTGAATAGCATACGAAAAGATGCCACGAAGACAGACAACGCACGGAATAATCCTTTGTACGTAAAGCAACATCTATGGGAAAACAGCCTTTGATAGATACAGATAAATCCATTGCTGCGGGGTTTTCAATCTGGTTGCAGACAAACAAAAAGCGAACCGTCACCAGTTCGCAAGTTATGTTTATATTTTTTTCGAATTACTCTGCAAGAACACAAGATTAACGAAGATACATCTCCTCATTTTTTCCAAACAGAGCGTAAAATTCCAGAAAAAAATCTGTCTCCCAAGAAAGAACACCTGAGTTTAGCGGGAAAAATAACAGAGCCTTTAAATTTATTAGTATCGTTTTTTTCGATTGCGCAAAAACGCAGGAATATCAAGAGATTCTTCCGTTAGCTCTGCGTATCTATTATTGTATGGAGCCTGTTCATCTTGGTGTTTCGAATCGTATTGTATTTGTTGTGCAGGCAGTTCCCTTTGATATGGATTCGTTAGCTCTTCCTTTAATGGCCGGGTAGGCGTTTCCAGAGATGTACCATCTTGTTCATTGAATCCTGTGGCAATGACAGTAATAATGATTTCATCGGTTAAGTTTTCATTAATGGCCGAACCAAAAATCATATTTAACTCCTCGTGAGAAGCAGAAGCCACGATATCCGCTGCCTCCTGCACTTCATAAAGACTTAAATTGCGGCCGCCTGTGATGTTCATGATTACACCATGCGCTCCATTAATAGAAGTTTCAAGCAGCGGACTATTTAAGGCTTTCTGTGCCGCTTCAACAGCACGATCTTTACCCTTGCCAGTGCCAATCCCCATTAAAGCTGTTCCTTTATGAGACATGACCGTTTTAACATCAGCAAAGTCAAGATTAATTAAACCTGGTACAGCAATTAAATCGGAAATCCCCTGAACCCCATGACGAAGCACATTATCCGCTTCACGAAAAGCTTCTAGCATAGGGGTTCTTTTATCAATGATCTCCAATAACCGATCATTTGGAATAATAATTAAGGTATCCACTGCCTCCCTCATTGCGTTAATTCCACTGATTGCGTTTGTTGCACGCTTACGTCCTTCAAATTTGAAAGGACGTGTTACAACCCCAATTGTCAGGGCACCAAGCTCACTGGCAATTTTTGCAATAGCAGGGGCTGCACCAGTGCCTGTACCGCCGCCCATTCCGGCTGTAACGAAAACCATATCTGCACCTGCCAACACTTCTTCAATTTGCTTTTTGCTTTCTTCCACAGCCCTTTTTCCTATTTCAGGGTTGGCGCCCGCTCCTAAACCTCTTGTTAATGCTGCACCGATTTGCATTGTAATTCCTGCTTTTGATTGATTAAGAGCTTGAGCATCAGTATTAACGGCAATGAACTCTACACCGCCGACACCATCCTCAATCATACGGTTTACAGCGTTGTTGCCTCCTCCTCCAACACCAATAACTTTAATCGTTGCGAATTGGTCGATAACCGTTTCAAAATCTAACATGATGATCCCTCCTCTTTTATCCATCTCCATGATTTTTTACGTTTTTAAAGGTATCAGAAGTACTTCTTCATATTATTCGAATTCTTATATATCTTTTTTGGGGAGGCAGGATAATTTTGTAAAGATTCATTATGATTAACATTAAAGGCAGATGATATTGTTCATAAAAAGCACATAAAAATGCCTCTGCACTTTTCATAAAGCGCAGAGGCATTTTTTGTTTAATAGTAGTACGCCCTCGGCAGGAATCGAACCCACATCTTAAGAACCGGAATCTCACGTGCTATCCGTTGCACCACGAGGGCAAGTCCGTCACTAAAATAGTATAATAGAAAAAAAGAGATATTGCAACTCTTTTTTCGCGTTTAAAAAGTTAAAATTCTGGCTAATATGTTTAAAGTATATTTAAGGGCTGTTGCATACAACAGGATCGAATTTTTTTATAAAAACCAAATTGATTTGTTTGACCTTAATTGACCATTTGGTGTATGATAACATTACATAAGGAGCAATACATTCCTTAAATGTTTCAGTTTTCCTTTATAGGGAAAAAACTAGATTAGCTATGCCTTGCCGCTAACTGGAAAGCGGACAGGAATGAAAAAAGGAGGAGAAAGTATATGAACTTAATCCCTACAGTTATTGAACAAACAAGCCGCGGAGAACGTGCATATGACATTTATTCCCGCTTGTTAAAAGACCGTATTATTATGCTTGGAAGCGCCATTGATGACAATGTGGCAAACTCTATTGTAGCACAATTGCTATTCCTGGAGTCTGAAAATCCTGAAAAAGATATCTCCATCTACATAAACAGCCCTGGCGGCAGTATCACGGCTGGTATGGCGATTTATGACACTATGCAGTTTATTAAGCCGGATGTCCAAACGATTTGTATCGGAATGGCTGCATCTATGGGTGCATTCCTTCTTAATGCAGGAGCAAAAGGCAAGCGTTATGCACTTCCAAACAGTGAGGTTATGATCCATCAGCCACTTGGCGGTGCACAGGGTCAAGCAACAGAAATTGAGATTGCTGCTAAACGTATCCTTTTCCTTCGCCAAAAGCTGAACCAAATCATGTCAGAGCGTACTGGCCAGCCTCTTGAAGTGATTGAAAGAGATACAGAGCGCGACAACTTCATGGTTGCTGAAAAAGCAAAAGAATATGGTTTAATCGACCATATTATCAGCCGCAATGAGCTGACTAATAATAACGATAAGAAATAATACCAATTGCGAAGCCTGCCATACAACCATGGCAGGTTTTTTTATTTGAGTCTGTCATTTTTCGCAATAATATATGTTTGATACATTTTTACTACAGTCTTTTCAGAGGCTTTGGCTGTGCTTTGCATTTTCTTGCTGGTTGATTTCCGCTTCAGACACTTGCTTTCCGCGGGCGGCCGTGAACCTCCTCTTCGCCTTGCTCCTGCGGGGTCTCTCCCTTTGGCCAAGCTTTTCTCGCAGCTTTCGATTCAATCAACTTTGGATTCAAATTATATTGGAACATAACATGAACATTGGTTGCGTTCTGGTCTTCCTGCTGGTTGATTTCCGCTTCAGGCACTCGCTTTCCGCGGGCGGCCGGGAGCCTCCTCTTCGCCTTGCTCCTGCGGGGTCTCCCTTTGGCCAGCTGATCCCGCAGGAGTCTCGTGCCTTCCGCTTCAATCAACTTTAGATTCAATTCACCAACAAGCTTTGCTGAGACTTCGATTGTGCTTAGCACCATCCACCTGTTGATATTCCAATGGGGCTATGGTAAAAAAGACGATTCACGTTTAAGTGTTAAGGGTTCCGTATTGATTTGCTTTTTGAATAAATGATAAGAGAAATGACGTATGAATGGGCATAGTCATTTTGGAGGCCATTTAGCATTTCATTGCGCCAAAGAAGAGGTTAGAGAAAAAAGAGGATTGGCGAGTTTCTGAACATACATTTTTTTAGATAGATGAATGTTCTGCAATCTCAAAAACATTTCCAAAAGGGTCTAGAAAGGCGGCATATCGAGCTTCAGTAGGTTTTTCGTGTAAAAATTTAATACCCTTCGACTTCATTTCATAAAACTTTTTCTCAATAGAATCTACGTGGAACACTAACACTGTTCTAGCTTCGTTTGAATAATCTCCCACCTGCCCATTTTTTTCACACTTAAACGCAACAAGTTGTGTACCTTCTAATTGAAAAATTAATTGATTGTTCTTCTCCGATATTATAGGCATCCCCAGTAGAGTAGAATAGAACCTTTTTGCTTCTCGGAGATCTGAAACAAATACCATCACATATCCTAATTTCATTTAGTATTCCTCCAGTTTAGATTTAAAAAGAACCCTTTTTCTTTTCAAGCTAGCCTGCAAGTTAGTTGAATAATGTACAAGTTAATTATAACCTAGCCGATATAACAGTTTCAGAATATTTAGCACAAAAAAGAAACTCGTCAAAACTAACGAGTTTCTTTTAATTTTCATGTCATTTCGCTTGTCATTAAACCCCTTATTTTTGAAAAAGCACCTCAAAACGGAACCCTTTACGTTAATGTACAAATCGTCTTTTTTGCTCACTTAATAATAACAAATATGAAATGTTAAAAATCAACATCATCCCTTCGTTAAATTCTTTACGAAAGTTCGTTTATCCTCTTGGTGAGTTCTTTGAATCTAAGGTCAAGCTTTTCATAATCTTTATGACTGGGGCTAATAAAACTGAGCTTGCCCAGGACTTCTTGTCTTTCTGTTTCAAGTGTTAAACGCAATTCTTCTCTATCATCTCTTTTCGGTAAAGATTCTTTCCTATTTAATCGCTTAATAATGCTGTTATTTGAAAAAACCAGCTTCGTGTTTGTGATTTTCCCCAGAAAGTAGCGATCATGCGATACGACTAACAGCGTACCGTTATATTGTTTTAGTGTCTGTTCGAGCTGTTCACGGGAAGCCAAATCGAGGTGGTTGGTTGGTTCATCCAGAATGAGTACATCTTTTTCTTCAAGAATATATTTCATTAACTTACACTTCACACGCTCACCCATGCTCATATTTCCGATAGGCTCTGTCCACTGAGATTTGATGAATCCTAAATGCTTCATAAAGTTTCGTACGCGGCCTCTCGCTTCAAAGGACTCTTGCTCGAATAACTGTTTGGGTGTTTGATCAAGAGGCAAATCAAATACTTCTTGAGCTAAATAGCCGATATGTGCTGAAAGAGAAACCCAAATATCGCCTTTAGCAGCTGCTTCTTTTCCAACTATCATGTTCAAAAAAGTAGTCTTGCCACTGCCATTTGGTCCTATAACGGAGACCTTTTCGCCATGCTGTATCGTAAAATGAACATCTTTAAAAAGCGTTCGTCCTTCAAAGGACTTTTCGACATGTTTAACTTCTAAAAAGCGTTTTCCTATCTTGGGATTTGCCTTAAAGGAAAATTCCACCTCGTATTCAGGCTCTGGAGCATCCACTTTCATCTTTTCAAGTTCTTTTTCAAGACGCTTTTGTTTCGATTTTACTTGTGAATCCATTCGTTTAGCCTTTGCACGATAGTATTCTTTAAAGCCATCCTGTTTTGTAGATTGTGCGTGGGCTGATTCAGACCATGATGTTAGTTGTTTCATTTGACCTTCAATGCGTTCTATCATCTTTTGCTGCTTCTCATATTCACGCTGCTGTGCAAGTCTGTTCCTTTCTCTAAATTCCATATAGCTCGAGTAATTGCCCTTATGACAAATGAGCGTTTTATTTTCTATTGACCATATTTTCGTGGCAATTTTATCTAGGAAATAACGATCATGTGATACAAGGAAAATGGTACCTTTAAAATCGGTAAGCTGTTTTAAAAGGAGGTCAGTACTTTGTTCGTCCAAGTGATTAGTCGGTTCGTCCAGCAATAAAATGTCGGCATCTTTGGCTAGGCCTTTTGCAAGCCGTGCTTTTAATCTTTCTCCCCCGCTTAAATGAGAGAAGCTATGGGTCGGAACCTGCCATTTCTTTAATAGTGCTTCTTCTTGAGAGGATATCTCATTAAAGGAATATGACTCGGTTTCTTGTTCAACCATTGTGATTGCGAGGTCATTTTGCAAGTATTTTATGTGTCCCTCTGTTGGTGGAAATTCTCTGTTCAATAATTGTAATAAAGTCGATTTTCCAGCGCCATTTTTCCCGATGATTCCGATGACGTCATGATGCTGGACATTCGTATTTATATTTTCAAAAATAATGCGGTCCTGAATTTCAACTTTTATATTTTGTAATTGCAATAGTTCTAGCATAAAGAATCATCCCTTCTTTTACAGGGAGAAAAAAATCCTCCCAAATCAGCTTGGAAGGATTAGTCAAATCTCATTTTTACCGTACTCAAATAAGCTATCCAGCCTTGCAGCTAAACAGCATAAAAAGAAAAATGGGCAGACTAATCCTAAGTTTTTAGTATCTGAAATATACAATTTCAAATGTTAAAAATTAGGTTAGTTATCCATTGTCCACCCATCGTTCCTTTCGTTTATAAGTGTAAATTATTTTAACACTACTCAGATAATTTTGCAATATACAATTTTCTGAACATTGACTTTCAAGCAACTGCTGACTTCATTTAATTGCAAATAAAATGAATGTTTAATTTTTAATTCACCGTAAACATCCAGGTAATTCCATATGTATCTTTAACAGAACCGTGAAGCTTTGAAAAGAATGTTGGCTGAAGATCCATATGTACATTCCCATCTTCTTTAAGCATATTCCAAGCTTTAATAGCAGCCTCCTCAGAGTTGAGCTCAACACTAATGCATACGTTTTGCCCTTGTTTAATATCACTGCTGCTATCAGAACCCATGATGTAACCATTTTCCGTCAGTTTTAATTGTGCGTGCATAACAAGGTTTTTATCGCTTTCAGCCACAGGAAATTCAGGATGTGGAGGCATATCGCTATATTTTTGCATAGCCATTAATTCGCCATCAAAAGCCTTTCGGTATAATGTAAAAGCTTCTTCACATTTCCTGTTAAACATTAAATAAGGTTTAATCATCATCCATTCTCCTTTGTCCATTAAAATAGATTTAACTGTAATGTGCTTACATTGCTTACATTGCTTCCATATGGAAATGAGCCATGACAGTCTCCCATTTGATTATACACGAACACTAGTTCTATGCACAATAAAAACATTCTTGATTTTGATTACTGCTTGTAACAAAGCCAACAAATAAATGTTTGCCAAAGTTTATAAAAAATATAAGGATTTGTTACATTTCTTTACTGTGACGGGGGCTGAAGCAGGCGTTCCAAACAAATGAGCTAAACAAAGGTTTTAGCAAGAAAAATGCCCAGAGATCATCCTCCGGACATTTTTACTTTACCCTTTATGAGCTTATTTACTTTTTGTTTTTGTCGAACCGTTTGCACAAAAGGACAGGATAAAGAGTTCGCTAATTGCAAACCATTCCCGTGCCGCGCAGGTATGTATTGCTTTCCTGCTTTCCTTCACATATCAGCGTTCTTCGATATATTTTGCCAGCGCCTCGATTGCTTCCTGCTCATCCTGCCCATCCGCTATCAGCGTAAGGGAAGATCCTGTTCCTACTGCAAGACTCATTAATCCCATAATACTTTTGGCATTAATTCTCTTGCCATCCTTCTCCAAAAAAATCTCTGAATTGAAACGGTTTGCTTCTTGAACAAATAGGGCAGCCGGCCTTGCCTGCAAGCCGGCTTTCAGCTTTACTTCCACTTGTCTCTCCAACATTTTCTACACTCCCTTTTTAACTCTTCCTTTTTTATTCTGTAACCGCTGCCGTAATCCCTTCACCTGCACGCAGTTTATCTGCAATTTCATCAATTTTGCGCAGCCTGTGATTGATCCCTGACTTGCTGATGTGGCTTCCTGAGACCATTTCTCCCAATTCCTTCAATGTTACATCTTGATGGGCAACCCGTAATTCAGCAATTTCCCTTAATTTATCCGGTAAAACCTGCAAACCGACAGAGCTTTCAATAAAACGAATGTTTTCTACCTGGCGGAGAGCAGCGCCAATCGTTTTATTTAAATTAGCTGTCTCACAGTTTACCAAGCGATTCACGGAGTTTCGCATGTCCCTTACAATTCTAACATCCTCAAAACGAAGAAGGGCACTATGGGCACCTATAATATTTAAAAACTCGGTAATTTTCTCTGCTTCTTTTAAGTAAGTGATAAAACCCTTTTTTCTTTCAAGAGTCTTACTATTTAAATCAAAAGAGTTCATCAGTTCACAAAGTGAATCATTATGCTCCTTATAAAGCGAGAAGACTTCTAAGTGATAGGATGATGTTTCCGGATTATTAACAGATCCTCCTGCAAGAAATGCCCCTCTTAAGTAAGAACGCTTGCAGCACTTCTTTTTAATCAAATTCGGAGAGATATGATGGTTAAAAACAAAGCCCTCTTCAAGAATCTGCAAATCCTCTAATATTTCTTTCGCTTTGCTTTTTAATCGCACAATATACACATTGTTTTTCTTTAAACGCATTTTCTTTCTGACTAAAAGCTCAACTGGTGTATTGTATATTTTTTTAATCAGTGTATAAATCCTTCGGGCAATGGCTGCATTTTCCGTTTGGACGTTCACTACCAGAATCCGATTGGAATACGATAAGGAACCATTCATTCGAATGAGGGCAGAAAGCTCTGCCTTCGCACAGCAATCCTTTACCTGAAGATTTGTCAGCTCCTTTTTTGTTTCAGATGCAAATGACATGCCTGACACCTCCTACATAGAGACTGCTCTCTCTATTTCAACTAACGGCTATAATCGCAAAGATGCTGAAAGGGAGAAATCCTTTCAACGCTTTGTCTAAAGCCTTGATTTATTTAGAAATTCATGATGTATAGAAAAGAGTTTTCGCTTAAATTGCTGCTTTTCGTCCATTATAATAAAGCTTAGATACGCAACCTGGGAATTTTTCTGTTTTTTGTTTTGCAAAGGCTGTTTTCGCATAGATTGTTGCTTTTACGTATAAATTCGGTATGCTGTCTGTCTTCGTGGCATCTTTTCGAATGTTATTCACCAGTATGATGACTGACTTCTATGTTTAAGATGGTATTTTTGTGCCCAAAAGCAACAAAGTTTACGAAAAGAGCCTATGCAAAAGAGCCTTGGAAAAAGCCAGGCCAAAAATGGCATCCTGCTATTTATTTATAAAAGAATAAAGAATTTTTGCCACTTTATCTGTATCGTGGCGAATATATCCGTCTCTGTACGTAACGAATTCCTCGTAGATGACGTTAACGCCAAGCTCTATAAGGCGGTCAACATCATATACCACGGGCTTTGCCAATTCTTCCTTATAACGCTCTTGAATCAATTCCGGAACCTCTTCATTATTTACGAGAATCGTATCAATGCACCTGTTGCCCATATGGTCATAAATGGCCTGAACGTGGTCGCTTGCCGTATAGTCGAGCGTTTCTCCCGCTTGTGTCATGAGATTGCAAATGTATACCTTTTTGGCTTTTGCCTTGCACACCTCATCACCAAGCTTCGGAACAAGCAGATTTGGCAAAATACTAGTATAAAGACTGCCAGGTCCTATCACAATGAGATCTGCCTTTTTGATTGCTCTAAGCGTCTCTGACAACGGATTAATGGCCTCAGGCGTCAAAAAAACCTTCTTAATTTTTTTGTTTGCCTGGGGGATTTTCGATTCTCCTGTAACAATGCTTCCATCCTCCATTTCCGCATGGAGAAAAACACTTTGATTGGCGGAAGGAAGGACTTTTCCGTGAACATTTAACACCTTGCTCATTTCCCGTATGGCATGTACAAAATCACCAGTGATAGAGGTTAAAGCAGCAATAATCAAATTGCCTAGCGAATGTCCGGCAAGTTCATTGGCCGTTTGAAAACGATGCTGGAACATCTGTTCAATCAAAGGCTCTACATCTGACAAAGCTGCCAGAACATTTCGAATGTCACCTGGTGATGGGATATCCATCTCGTTCCGGATTCGGCCGGAACTCCCGCCATCATCTGCAACCGTAACGATTGCAGTAAGGTCAATGGGATATTTCCTTAATCCTCTTAATAATACAGGCAATCCTGTACCGCCGCCGATAATGACTACTTTTGGCTTTACGTCAGCTTTCATGATGCTGTTCCTTTCTTTTCTTTATATCACGATGAGAAATCTTTGTATTATAATCCTGTTCAAAGTAATGGCCGAGGTATTCCGTTAAAGCAACCGAACGATGCTGGCCTCCTGTACAGCCAATTCCTATCACAAGCTGGCTTTTTCCTTCACGCTGATAATGCGGAAGCATAAACGCCAATAAATCCGTCACCTTTTCCAAAAATTTGCTCGTCTCGTTCCATTTCATTACATATTCCGAAACCTCTTCATCCAGCCCTGTTTTCGGCCTCATAGACTCTATATAATAAGGGTTTGGTAAAAACCGAACATCAAAAACCAGATCTGCATCAATCGGAATTCCATGCTTAAAACCAAATGACATGACATTCACTGTAAAAACTGGCTGCTTTTCAGCAGAAAACTCTATTAATATTTTTTCTCGAAGCTGTCTTGGAGACAGCTCTGATGTATTATAAATAATTTGGGCACGGCCCTTAAGATCTTCAAGGAGGCTTCTTTCCTGCTGAATCCCCTCTAGAGGAAGTCCTGATGGAGACAGCGGATGCATCCGGCGTGTTTCTTTATATCGCCTTACTAATACAGAATCCTCAGAATCTAGGAATAAAATTTTTGGTGATACCCATGACGTTTCTGTCAAACTGTCTAACGCTTTGAATAAGTGATCGAAAAATTCCCTTCCCCGTAAGTCCATTACAAGGGCCACTTTGTTCATTTTATTATTTGAATCCTTCATCAGCTCTAAAAATTTCGGAAGTAATGTAGGAGGCAGGTTATCTACACAAAAGAAGCCTAGATCTTCAAAGCTCTGAATGGCTACTGTCTTTCCTGCACCAGACATGCCTGTGATGATGACCAATTGTACGTTATTTGAACCTGTGCTCATTTCCATTCCCCCATGAATGCATTTTTTTCCGCATATTTCTGTCGATGTCTATACTGTGGCTGGGCCCTGATTGGTTAGCACCCTTAGCTAGGGTCTAAGCGGTAGGATAAAAGCTCAAAATCAGGCGTATACGTAAAGTTTCCATAAATCATTCCTTTACCATGTATCACATAATCAAGAATATGATAATCGCCTTCTGCCATCTCCAAATCCTTCAAGTTTTGAATGGAATGCCATGAAAGCTTTCCTTCATCAGATTGATCAAATTGGGCTCCGTCTCCGCTGTTCGCAATAAACGTAAACATCATCCATTCCGAAACAATTTCTGCCCCATCCTTAATAACAAACGTGAAAACACCTTTTAGCGAGGGCTGGCGCAAATAAATGCCTGTCTCTTCTCTGTATTCTCTAATAACAGCCTCGCGAATGGACTCGCCCTGTTCCATCTTCCCGCCAGGAGCCACCCACCAGCCCCGCCGCGGTTTTTGCAAGAGCAAGACCTTTTCATCATGTATAAAAACACAGTTCGTCACGCGCTGCATAACATCCACCCCGTATTCAGTAAAAATAACTATAGATAAGATATCAGAGAAGAAATCAGTTCATTCTCTCCTTGCAGCAGGAAAAAGAACATATCGTTCCTGACTCTACTGTATAGAGTGCTATTCACACTTCTCCCACTTTATTCTTATCCTTATATTATACTATTTTTCATAATGGCTAACAATGAACGCAATTTTATAATTCACCGGCATTCATTCAAAAAATCAGCTAATAACAGCTGAACCGCTTATTGTTATAAACCAAAAAAATAGCACAGGCATAACACCTGTGCTCAAAAGGGGTCTTTATTTAAAAAAGGGGGTCAATTTCATATTTATATAATAGCCCATTTTTGTTTCACTTCGATTACAACAAGGTTAAGAGCGAATTACGTTTTGGAAAACTTTGCACTTTTTATTTTGCGTTAAGTTTTTCTTGAAGTGTTTCAATATAGTGCTGAGCACTTTGTGCAGCAATACTTCCGTCACCTGTTGCCGTTACGATTTGACGAAGTGTCTTTTCGCGTACATCACCCGCCGCAAAAATGCCGGAGATTTTTGTTTCCATGTCATCATTCGTTTCAATATATCCGTGTTCATTGGTAATGCCCAATGCTTCAAACGGTTTAGAAAGCGGATCTAAGCCGATGTAGATGAAAGCACCATCCGCTTTAAACTCTCTTTCTTCCCCATTTTCAGTTGAAACGAGGGTAACGGAGCCTACTTTTCCATTTTCTTCGTTAATTTCCTTCACGGTTGTATTCCAGATGAAATCAACCTTTTCGTTAGCAAAAGCACGATCCTGAAGGATTTTTTGAGCACGAAGCTGGTCCCGTCTGTGAATGATGGTTACTTTGCTGGCAAAACGGGTTAAGTAAACACCTTCTTCAACAGCAGAATCTCCGCCGCCTACCACCACAAGCTCTTTATTTTTAAAGAATGCCCCATCACAAACAGCACAATAGGAAACGCCCCGTCCGCCGAGCTCACTCTCGCCTTTTACGCCAAGTTTTCTGTATTCCGCTCCGGTTGTAATAATGAGGGCACGGGTTTTATACTCTTTTGTCCCTGCTTTTACAATTTTGAACTCTTCACCATCTACAACTTCTTTAATATCCCCGTATGCATACTCAGCACCGAATTTTTTCGCATGCTCGAACATTTTATTTGAAAGCTCCGGTCCAAGAATAGACTCATAGCCTGGGTAGTTTTCTACTTCTTCCGTATTCGCCATCTGGCCGCCCGGAATTCCACGTTCAATCATCAAGGTAGCAAGATTTGCCCGGGATGCATATACAGCTGCTGTCATCCCGGCAGGACCTGCACCTATGATGATGACATCATAAATTTTTTCCTCTGCCATTTCAAACACTCCTTCCATATAAAAACCGCTTTCCATGAGGTTACGGTTTTTAAAACAAGCACTTATAGTATTTCCTGCTCTCTACATCCTATAAGACGAATGGTTCTTCGTCCACAGATTTGCTCACTGATACAAATCCTTTATCAGCTTGACGTATTTTTGCAGTGTAGAAGCAGAAATTTGGTACATTCCAGCTATCTCCTGCTGCGTTTTTTTCTCGCCGCGCAGCTTGTACCATTCGTACTCTACAGCTGCTGCACAAGCCCTCTCATTCGAAAAAGACCGGCCTTCCTTAAGAGCCTGCAAAAAGATCGAGAACCACATCAGGAAGAGCCCCGAGAAAAAGGAACTTACCGGCTGGTGCTGCTCATAAAGCTTCAATGCAATTTGATGGCCCTTTGCAATGTTTCCATCCGGATCAAAATGGTCCTTAATATTGGCGTCAAGGACATTGGCCAAATAGATTTTTTCCGTCAAAGTGAACTCGTCCAGCTGTTTGAAGTCTGGATGGGCTATGATATCCTGCTTTTTGCGGGATAAAGACAACAGAAAAATGCCAAAAAGCCTTTCCTCCATATATTCACTTTTTAACTTTTTTAAAATCGAGGTAATATGGCCTTCAAACCCTGCATCCCTGGACCTTTTCTCATTCCATGGTTCGTGGCCTTCTTTTTCCGGACTTATTTCCAAAAGGATTTTCCAGGCATTTTCAGCAGCCAGCCTGTGTCCTGTATGGTATGCAGAAATGGAGTACCAGTAATAGAAACCTGCATCACCATCAAACCCCATTCTTCTCAGCTTATTAAGCCACATGTAGGATTGTTCGTACTGGCCAAGAAGCGCAAAGGTCGCTCCCAGCTTATACTGATGTTCAATAAGGATGGGCTGTACCTTTGCCAATCCTTCCAGAAGCTCGTCCAGTTCCTCGTCACGGCGCTGATGGTAGAGAAAAACAGCAATATTGCAAAGAGCATGCAAATTGCCAGGATTTTTCTTCAGAAGATCTTCCAAAACTCCCGCTGCTTTATCCATATCACCGAGATAAAAATATCCGAGAGCTAAATTATTGTAGGCTGACCAGTAATCAGGATAGCTTTGAATGATTTCCTGAAGAATTTCTATCGCTTTGCCGAAATTTCCGGATTCAAGTAATTCTCTGGCTTTTTCCTGCTGGACAATAAGCTCATCCTGGTCGTCTATCGGGTAGTCGCCGGCTTCCTCTGTATTTATGATATAAATCAAATCCTCTGCCTCTTCGGTAAATTCCCCAAGCGGATCCTGTTCCAGATATATTTTGGCATGCTTATGGGCATCACCAAACAGCCCTAATTCAGCGTAATTATTAGCCATGAAATAGTGGCATTCCGACATCCTTGGATCAAGCTCTTTCAGGATGGAATGAAGCAGGTCATTCGATTTTTGATATTCCTCTAAATGCATATAGACTAATGCAAGCTGGCAGGCAATCATGGGCTCAAAGGGCTCAAGCTGCGCTGCACGCTGCAAGTATTTTTTCGCTTTTTTCAGGTCATGGCGGTGATAGGCATTGATTCCTTTATTAAAGTAATATTCACCTGTTGGTAAAAAGGAAACGACTACACCCTTTTCCTGAATGGCTTTTGAGTCTTTAAACATAAAAGTCCCTCACAAATGAAACATGATTGATTAAGGCTTTTTCAAAGCTTAGTTGCATGACGTGCAGATAAACCAGCAAAATCCCCTATGCCGGCTTCTGCAAATTGGGCAAAAAAAATCCCATGTCCAATGTACAAAAAGCAACAATGGATGCGAGAACAGCCTTTTTAAAACAGCCTTGGTTATTGTAGTATAACATAGAATCCCCCAATGATTAACAGGCAATGATAGTTATTTTATCAGGTCCCTGCCACAAGCATTAGGAACGGCGGTTTTCATTACCCGGCAAACAGTTTTGGCGTGCTTTCATTTCTTCTGCTGTATAAATAATCTTCATCGGGTTGCCTCCAACGAAAGCTCCTGCAGGCACATCCCTGTGAACGAGAGTGCCTGCCGAAATAATGGCACCGTCTCCTATTTCCACTCCCGGCAGAATCGTCGAATTCGCTCCAATCATGACTTCGCTTCCAATTTTCACATCCCCCAGCCGATATTCCTGAATTAAATATTCATGGGCTAAAATCGTGGTGTTATAGCCAATAACGGTATTGCGTCCCACTGTTATTTTCTCAGGAAACATTACATCCGGCATCACCATCAGCGCAAAGGAAGTTTGCTCTCCCACTTTCATACGGAGAAACCTTCTGTACATCCAGTTTTTCATCGCTAATGAAGGCGTATATCTTGCTGCCTGAATCACGATAAAGTTTTTCACAACCTTAAAAAAAGGAACCGTCTTGTATACATGCCATAATGAATTAGCCCCTGTTACAGGATATCGCCGGGTCCTTCTCATGCATGCTCCACGTTAAGATATTCGAGAATGTCACTCATTTTTTCAAGGATAAAATCCGGTTCAAAGCTAGCAATATACTCTCTTCCCTTTGCAGACCAAGCTACCCCTGCTGTAAGCGTACCCGCATTCTTACCTCCAAGAATATCATGCTTGCTGTCTCCCACCATGATGGATTCCTCCGGCTTCGAGTCAAGCTGTTCTAATGCCTTTTGCAAAGGCTCGGGATGAGGCTTTGCATGAACCACCTCGTCAAGGGAGATCACCACATCAAAAAATTGATCCAGCTGTGTAAGCTTAAGTCCCTTCATCACAGTTTCACCAATTTTAGTAGAAACAATGGCAAGCTTATATCCGCTCTCTTTTAAGGATTTTACCGTTTCAAAGACACCCTCAAATTCCTTCACCAGCGAATCATGCTGAGCATGGTTAAACATTCTGTAGCGCTGAATCATCGCTTCCACCATTTCCGGGGCAATAGAGGTAAAGGTTTCAGCTAAAGTCGGCCCCATAAATGGCAGTACATCCTCTCTTGCATATTTTTCAGGATAATAATGATTTAACGTATGTAAAAAGGATTGGATGATCAATTCATTCGTATCAATAAGCGTTCCGTCTAAATCAAAAAGCACTGTTGTTATTTTTCTGTCCATTTCTATGTACCTTCCTTTAATCTTTGTTGATATCTTCCCTTATGATAAAACTTTTACCATAAAAAAACAAAGTCTCTGATCGTAAAACTTGCTGCAATTGGAGGTGCTGCGCCAAAACCAACCTGCAGGATGACCAGGGCACTTCCCACTTCTCTCTTATATCCCAATATAGATTGATATCCAAAGTTGATTGGAGCGGATGGCACGAGACTCCTGCGGGATCAGAGAATTTGGGGAGACCCTGCAGGAGCACAGCGACGAGGAGGCTCCACAATCGCCCCGCGGAAAGCGAGTGCCTGCAGCGTAAATCAACCAGCAGGGTGACCGGAGCACTCCCCATAACTCAATTAGAGTCTGAAGTAAGGACTCAAACCAATGTTGATTGAAGCAGAAGGCACGAGACTCCTGCGGGATCAGCGAATTTGGGGAGACCCCGCAGGAGCGCAGCGACGAGGAGGCTCCACAATCGCCCCGCGGAAAGCGAGTGCCTGCAGCGTAAATCAACCAGCAGGAATGATTAGGGCACTTGCCATATCTATCTTAAATCTCATGTTGACCGGTAACTAAAGTTGATTAATGCAGAATCCTTTCACATCATCTGCCAAAATAAAAGAAACCGGCATATGCCAGTTTCTACTCTAAAATTATGGATTAGTCGGTGCCTTTTCGGCAGCTTCAATAGAATCATTCCGATACGGCTCAGCCGCCATACCCGTTTTCCTCCTAACGATAATCAGGACGGTACCCACAACAATCAACACAATGGATACCACTTGTGCAATCCGTAAAAAGCTTGTCAGCATCAAGCTGTCCGTACGCATACCCTCAATAAAGAAGCGGCCGATTGAATACCAAACCAGATAGCTTAAAAAAACCTCTCCTCTACGCAGATTAGCTTTATTTCTTAAAAGGATTAAAATGATAAAACCAGCTACATCCCAAACAGACTCATACAAAAAGGTTGGATGATAATAATGGCCGTTAATATCCATTTGGTTAATAATAAATGCCGGCAAATGCAAATTCTCAAGAAATTGACGGCTGACTTCCCCGCCATGGGCTTCCTGATTCATGAAATTTCCCCAGCGTCCAATACCTTGCGCAAGAATGATGCTCGGCGCAGTGATATCTGCAAGCTTCCAAAAGGACATCTTTTTAATCTTTGAAAAAATAATAGCTGTAATAACTGCGCCAATGAGGCCGCCGTGAATGGCAATACCGCCGTGCCAGATTTTAATGATTTCACTTGGGTGCTGTGAATAATATGGAAACTCGAATGATACATAATAGATACGTGCACATATAATAGCGATCGGAATGGCCCAGATTAAAAGATCCGGGATAATATCCTTATCGAGGCCCCTTCTTTGAGCTTCCCGCATGGCCAGGATCAAACCGATTGCAATTCCGCAGCCAATAATAACGCCATACCAGTGCACCTCGAGTCCACCTAAGTGAAGCGCAATGGGATTAAGCGGATGTGATCCAGAATTCATTGATTGTTCTCCTCTCTATACAAAGCAATTCCCAGGCTTAACAAGCAAACTGCTTTCCCCCTAAAATCCCCTCATTTGATGATTATCTATCACCATCTTCAATGACATCTGCGAGCTTCTCGGTAAACTGCTGCGCAGCATTGACCCCCATTTTTTTAAGGCGGAAATTCATTGCCGCCACTTCAATAAGAACGGCAATATTTCGTCCAGGACGGACAGGAATCGTAATTTTCGTCACATCACTATCAATAATTTTCATTTTCTCTTCATCAAGCCCCAGACGGTCATACTGTTTATTTTGATCCCAGATTTCAAGGGAGACAATCATAGAAATCCTTTTATGTGAACGAACAGCTCCTGCCCCAAACATCGTCATAACATCAATAATGCCAAGACCTCTAATTTCAAGCAGGTGTTCAATCAGCTCAGGAGCATTGCCGATCAGTGTATCTCCATCCTCCTGGCGAATCTCTACACAGTCATCGGCTACAAGTCTGTGGCCTCGCTTTACAAGCTCAAGGGCTGCCTCACTTTTTCCGACGCCGCTTTTACCCGTAATCAAGACCCCAACGCCATAAATGTCCACAAGCACACCATGAATAGCAGTAGTCGGTGCAAGTTTGAATTCCAAATAGTTGGTCAACCTTGAAACAAAGCGGGTTGTTTTCATCGGTGTACGCATGACGGGTACGGAGTATTCCTCAGATGCTTCAATCAGCTCTTTCGGCACCTCCAAGTCTCTCGAGATGATGATAGCCGGTGTAATATCATCGCACATCTTTTCCAAACGAATTTTACGATCCACGGAATCCAGCTGCTCACTAAAGGATATCTCGGTTCTACCCAGCAATTGAATCCGATCAGCCGGATAATGCTCAAAGTATCCGGAAAGCTCCAGTCCAGGACGGGAGATATCGCTGGTAGTAATAGTACGGTGGACTCCCTCCCCTCCACTGACTAACTCAAGATTGAATTTTTTAATAATATCTTCGACGCGAACTTTTGCCAAAGGGATAGTCCTCCTTAAAATTAAAAATGAATATATCCTGTCTTTGTACCAGCTTAAAATTTTACTGAATCAAAGGATTTATTCTATGCTTTTGGGGCATTTTTTCGAATGCTGCAGAAATCATTCAAGCACCAGCCGACTGGAAACTTGAAAATTCCCAATAGGATTTCCATTTTATTTTATCATTTCTACTATCTACAAAACCAGTCCCTATAAAAAAGCTTTCCGGGTATCCTGACACAGTCCGGATTTCTATTATAGCATTGTACCGAATATTTTTGAGGGCGCAGCTTTGTGACTAATAAAAATGGATTGGAGGATGATAGAAATGAAAATTGTGCTGGATGCCGGACATGGACCCGATACCCCTGGTAAGAGAAGTCCTAATGGGCTTAAAGAGTTTAGCTTTACAAGCGCAGCTACAGATTATACACGTGAAATATTGGAGACCTATCAAAATGTGAGCGTTTATTTTGCCCATTCCAAAAAAGAGGATGTCCCACTGTCTAAACGTACAAACCTGGCAAACCGTCTTGGAGCAAATTGCTATATTTCCATTCATGCCAATGCTGCAGGAGACGGAAAAGACTGGAATCAGGCAAACGGCATCGAAACATTTGTTTACCTTTCCAAGCCAAAGGAAGCCCTGTCGCTCGCATCAGCAATACAACACTGCATCATTCAAGCATCCGGCCTTGCCGACAGAGGTGTAAAGCGTGCGGATTTTCATGTCCTGAGGGAAACCAACATGACAGCGGTTCTGGTTGAGTGCGGGTTTTATACAAACAAAAAGGAAGAGGCATTGCTCTGCTCGCCGTCCTATCAAAAACTTTGTGCAAAAGCGATTGCCGATGGAGTGGCGCAGGTTTATTTCTTAAAGCCGCGTTAACATTAGAATTGTGAGCAAGGACAAGCAGGTTAAAGTGTGAAGAGAACTACGAAAGGAGATCAATAATTGAAATAAAGAAAAGGACAGCGGCCTGCTGTCCCTTTTTCTTATCTTTTGCTTCGCGATTGAAAAAACATGTGCTGAATAACAACGTTCACGACTGCCATGATCACTGCTACCAGAAATGCGACCCCAAAATTAGTCATGTCAAAGCGGCTTCCCATTAGTTTATCCGTTATAACTAATGTAAAGGCATTAATGAATAGCAGGAAGAAGCCGAGGGTAACAATGGTAATCGGCAGTGTGAGAATGATTAAAATGGGACGAACCAGCAGGTTCAATATAGACAAAATAAAGCTTGCTTCTAAAGCAGCACTGAAGCCATGAACTTTAAAACCCGGGAGATATCCCGCTATAGCGATGAACAGGACAGCGTTAATTAAGATACTTAATAACCATCTCATCGTTATACCTCTTCATTAGGGATGATAAAGATAGAAAGGACATAAACGAGAAAGCCTGGAACAAATGCAGTGAATGCCAATACCAGGATAAACACAATTCTCAATAGATTGGCGTCGACATTGAAATAATCCGACAATCCTCCAAACACTCCCGCAAGCTTTCGATTCGTTCGTGACCGTGTAAGTTGTTTCATACTATTTGCCTCATTTCAATTTTACTTGGTGCTGAAGCATGGTTCATGTATCCCTTTTTTGAGAGCCTACTTAATGTAGATAGAACCTGTTTTTGTATCTGCAAATAAATGGACTGGCACCTCGGTATGTCCGCTTCTGTTAAAACGAAGCTGTTTTTGGACAATTTCTTTTTTCTCATCCAGGACTTCATAGCCCTCCAGATCAATTTTATAATTTCCAAGATTAGACTTACATTCTCCTTCTACGGATATATCCGCAGGCAGATAGATCGATATGGACCCGGTTACGGCTTTTGTATGAATCGTGTCCATCATTTCCTCGCCAAGCGTACAATTAATATTCCCATTAAAGGTTTGAAGATCCGTAGAAACAAATTTCCCTTCTACATCAAGGCTGCCATTCATCGTTTCTGCAGCAAGTCTGCTCGCTTTGCTGTTAATGATCGTAATTTTCCCATTCGCCGTTTCCGCTTCCATCTTTTCAGATTCCACATCTGATAGCTGTATTTTTCCGTTCGCGGTTTTTACCTTCATGTCCTCTGCGTGAATCCCGTCAGCGCTAATGCGTCCATTAAAGGTGCGGATAGATGCTTTCTCGTATGTCTGCCTCGGAAGATATACGACTGTGTCTGTCTTGATCCACTTTGATTGTGTCGTAAAACGAAGCTTTTCATTTTCAATTGCATAATAGCTATTTTTTATAAAAGTGCTTCTGGCTTCTTCCCTGTCATCGGTTCTAAATACTTTAACCTGACATTCAATTCGAACATCCTGCTGATCCCACGGCTTTACTTCTACATGTCCATTTGCCACATCGATATCAACTCTGTTAACAATTGCATTCGATTGCTGGAACACATGTGGAAATTCAACAGATTGATTCAGCTGCAGATCAAAGTCTTTGACTTTCTTTATAGCTGTGCTGACCAGGTCCAAAATTTTATCCTTTGCCCCGGCAAATTGGGCAAACTGTTTTTCATCAAATGAGGATTTCCCGCTTCGTGCATATTTTTCCTCACGGGTGCTAAATTCCTCCTCTTCCTGCTGTTTCTCCTCGAACGTTTCTTCCTTTTCTTTATAGGAGGCTCTTGACTCGGGAGCAGGATTTCCTTTTTCACCCGCTTCTTTGTCAAGGGCTTCCAGCAATGTTAAAGCCTCCTCTGTAGAAAGCTTTCCGTCCTTTAAAAGATCCAGTATCCTTTTACGCTCTGCCTGCATAGATGATTCCTCCTTATTTATCGTTATCTCTTATACGTTTTATACTTATAATTGTTTCATGCTTAGTGAAAAATCACGTTGGTGTACCTCCATTATAATGGTTCTTTTCAGGATGTCATGTAAAACCATTTATTAGGATTGTTTTAGCCTTCTCTTCCATATCCTATGACCCTTATTTAAGAATTAGGTTTGCCTGAATTGAATTTTCCAAACACGATATTTTGGCGGCTTTGGTAACCTTTCTCCTGCGGGGTTTTCCTGACACGCTTCAATCACTTTAGATTGAGTTCTAATTCAGGCATTGGTTGTGCGTTAATCATCCTGCTGGTTGATTTCCGCTTCAGCACTCGCTTTCCGCGGGCGGCCGGGAGCCTCCTCGTCGCAAGCTCCTGCGGGGTCTCCCTTTGGCCAGCTTTTCCCGCAGGAGTCTCGTGCCTTCCGCTTCAATCAACTTTGGTATCAAATCAACAAGAGGATGCAAGAGAGACTTGGGAAGTGCACTGATCATCCTGCTGGTTCAGTTCCGCTTTAGGCACTCGTTTTCGTGGCAGGCTGGGAGCCTCTTCTTCACTATGCTCCTAATGGGGTTTCCCTACCACCCTGATCCCGCAGGAGTCTCGCGCCTTTTGCTTCAATCAATTTTGGTATCAAATCAACAAGAGGATGTAAGAGAGACTTGGGAAGTGCACTGATCATCCCGCTGGTTTTTATTCCTCACAATGATTTTTGTGTAATATAACATATTTTTTTAAAAAGAGCTTCTCATAAGAAAATGAAAAAAGCCTGAATGAGATCTTGCTTAAGATTCATTCAGGCTTTATAAAGGGTTACTTCAGCTTATTTTGCTGCTGTTAAGCTGCTTCCCAATCGTTTTTTTAGTGTTTCTTCCCTGTACTTCTTCTGTTCTTGAGCAGACATTTTCTTGAAGTCCTTTAGGAATTGGCTGTAATGCGGAAGGACTTCCTCCACTGATCCATATTCCTTTACTTCCCCATACTCAATCCAGAGCGTTTTTGTACAGAAATCCTGTACCTGATTTAAAGAGTGGCTGATAAAGAAAATGGTTTTACCACGCTCTTTGAACTCATCCATCTTGGCCAAACATTTATCAGTAAAGGTTTGGTCACCAACAGACAGCGCTTCGTCAATGATAAGTATATCGGGATCGATATTGACTGAAATGGCAAAACCAAGCCTTGATTTCATCCCGCTGGAGTAGTTTTTAACCGGCTGGTCAATAAAATGGCCAAGGTCGGCAAAATCAACAATTTCAGGCTCGAGCTCGCGAATTTCTTTGCGGTTGAAACCGAGCATTAAACATTTCAATTCGATATTTTCGCGTCCGGTTAAATTGTTATTCAATCCGGCATTTATCGCAATTAATGCTGCCTGTCCTTTTATCTCAAGCGTTCCTGCACTTGGCGGAATAATTCCGGAAATGATATTGGACAGAGTGGATTTCCCCGAACCATTTACTCCGACAATCCCGATAACATCGCCTTCATTGGCTTCAAAGCTAATATCTCTAAGCGCATAGAAGTCATCTCCATATCCGCCAGGCAAGATCAGGTCTAGCAGCTTTTCCGAATCCTTTTTATACATTTTATATTTTTTAGCAATATGCTTAACGACCACTGTTTTGCTCATAGTCTTCACTTCCTGTTTTTTAAAAGGTTGTTTTCGTATAAGATGGCACATGGCCTCAATATGGGCTTTCCCAGCGCCATTTTTTATTATAAATTATTCTTTCTAAATAACGGTACAAAATACAAAAGCAGAAGAACCTTATAAATAGTCGACCAATCTATCTCTGAATTTCATATGGAGAACAGAGCCGATCCATAATAATACCAATAGTACTGCCCAGAAATATAGAGTGTAAAACCAGTGATCGACGAAATACCAGCTTTTCCCTAAAAGGCAATTCCGATATCCTTCAATAATATAATACAATGGGTTCGCCTTCATCAGAATGACAATCCACTTACTCATACCTGTTTGGACCCATAATATCGGTGTAATGTAAAACAATACCCTCATTAACGACTGAACAATCTGATGAACATCCCGTACAATCGTTGACAGTGTAGAGGTAATAAGAGCCAGAGCAAACAAAAGCAGAATCGTTGCCACCATGTAATACGGCAGTGCCAGATAATGCACAGACACATGATACCCGTAAAACTGAAGGATGATTATAATAATGGCTAGCAGCATTAAATGCTGATAAAATTTCGCGAAAATGACGTATGTTGGGATGGCACTGAGCGGAAAGCTCATTCTCGATATCATTCTCAGCCTGCTATAGACAGATCTGGATCCTTCTATAATGGAAGGATTGATAAAAAACCAGACAACGATTCCCGCGATCAGCCAGGCAAAATACGGAACATGCCCTACATGTTTTCCTGCACGTATCCCGTATCCGAATACAAACCAGTAGATGCCAATTTGGATCATCGGATTTAATATAACCCAAAAAAGGCCTAACAAATTATCCTTATTATCACTTTTCATTTCATACAAAGATAACCTGTTAATTAAATAAAAATTAGTAAACTGTTCCTTAATGACCGTAAATAAAGACTTCATAGTTAATTCCTTCCTTGAAAAACTCTTTCAACTACTCTTTTGCTTGATTGCCCTGACTCCAAGTAACAAAATTTTTCATAGAATAGTTCAAAGGAATCAGGCAGTGCATAGTCTTCCTCTTCCGTTTTTTTAATACACTCAATCACTTGTTCGGTTGTTTTGACAAGCGGCCCCGGAGCTGTCTTCTCAAAATCAAAATAGAATCCGCGTAAATTGTCGCGATATTCTTCAATGTCATATACATAGAATATCATAGGCCGCTTTAAATTGGCATAGTCGAAGAATACAGACGAATAATCCGTAATAAGGATGTCAGCAATCAAGTATAGATCCCGAATATCCTCGTGATTAGAAAAATCGTATGCAAAACCATTATAAGGGCTTAGATCAAAATTTTCAGCAACTAAATAATGCATCCGGAGAAGAACAATGTAATTGTCGCCAAGGCTTTCCTTTAACTGTGCTAGATCAAGGTCCAAATCAAACTTATATTTACCCTTTTCATAAAACTGATTATCGCGCCAGGTTGGAGCATACAGAATAATTTTTTTATCTGCAGGTATTCCGTGTGAACGTTTAAACTGATCGATGGTTTGCTGATTATTATGCTGGTACAAATAATCATTCCTAGGATAGCCGGTCTCCAGCATTTCTTTTTCAAACTGAAAAGCGCTTTTGAAAATCTCGGTGGAATAAGCGTTCGGAGAAATCAAGTAATCCCAATTGCCCGCTTCCTTTAAAAAGCCTTGCTTATATTCTTTGATGGTCGTTTCCGGCATATGCACTTCTTCCATATCTGCCGCCAGCCTTTTAAGCGGTGTGCCGTGCCACGTTTGCAGATAAACCGTATGTTTTGGCTTTGGAATCCACAATGGCATCCGGCTGTTTGTCACCCAATACCTTGCCCTTGCCATGCACAATAACCATTTTAACGAAAAACGGGGCACAGCGGTAACGTTTTTTCCTTCAAAATTTTTCGCAAACCTTTTATCGACACTCCAGACCATTTGATAGCCGGGATGATTTTCCAATAGATATTCATAAATAGCCCTGGGATTGCAGCTATATTGCTTTCCTAAGTAGCTTTCAAATACAATAAGATTTTTTTTTACCGGCATCCAGCTAACGATCTTGAACGCCGTTTTATATATCAATTGAGTCAATCTGGATTTCTTAATATTTTTCAACTTATACATAATGCCTGTTGTTTTTTTATTTCTATCATGTTCCATAACTAACTTGTCTCCCTTTCTCAGGTGACCCAATTCCCCGCTCTTTATATAGGTAGTTCACCAATTCACCGGCAGAATGCCCATGTGAATATTTGTTCCATTTAGATGAAAAATAGCGGATTCTATTATAATCAAATCGATTTTCTTTTATTTGGCTGACGATTTCCTCCGTCTTTGTGACAACGGGGCCCGGAACCATTTTCTCATAATCCATCCATAGCCCTCTCTGCTTCTGGTAGCTCTCTTTATCATATGCATAAAAGAGCATGGGCTTATTTATCAGGGCGTATTCATACGGAATAGATGAATAATCTGTAATGAGATAATCCGTTATAAGAAGCAGATCATTTATGTCTCTGTAGTCTGAATAATCCATTATAAAATGATGATAGCGATTTTGTAAAAAAGATTTATTTCTAATAGCAGGATGCAGCTTTACGATGAGGACATATTCGTCCCCAAGCGTCTGGTACAAATAATCAAGGTCCAGCTTTATTTCAAAGGTGTCCAGGCTGCCGTCACGAAATGTAGGCGCGTACAGGATCACTTTTTTCCCGCTTAAATGATGATTTTCACGGTACAAATCAGCAATGATATGTTTTTGCTTTTCTTCACTAAAAAATAAATCGGTACGCGGAACACCAGTGTACAGGAACCTGTCCGAAGAAACACCAAATGCCTGCTGAAAGACAGCCGCCATTTCATCAGAACCTACCACTACTTTATGAAATTGGTTATATACCTTTTTAAAACGCTCAATGGCCCTGCTGCTTCTATTGGCTAGAGAATGGTCCTTTAAACCGAATGTCTTAATGGCTCCAGCTGCATGCCATATTTGAATGCACTCCACTTCCGCCTTGAAGGAAACAGCCGCAAGGAAACCGAAATAATTGTCAACAATAATGGTTTTCGAAGTCGCCAGATGATAAATATTTTCAAACCAGCTGATCGGACTAGCCGCATTAAGCTTTAGAACCTTTGCGTTCACCTCATTTTTGACAATATCATAGCAGGAGGAGTCGCAAATAAATACGATTTCACAATCGGCTTGTCTCTTCAAAAGCTCCTCATATATATAGAAGCTGTTCTGTTCAAATGAAATGACAAAGGTCAATTTATTTTTAACCGGAATCCAATTTAGTATAATGAACTGGAGTCTAAACAAAAACAAATACAGTTCAATTAAAATCTCCCTACCCATTTTTAAGTGAATAGAGGTCCTTTTTAATTTTAGTTGTCGAAATACCAATCGTTCTTGGGAGGTAAATGACATCACAATACTCGGATAGGTAGTCAAACTTTCCTTTCCAGTCATCCCCCATGACAAACGTGTCAATTTCGTACTTCTTTATATCCTCTATCTTTTGCTCCCAATTTTCTTCTGGGATTACTTTATCTACATAACGAATAGCCTCAAGAATCATCTTTCGGTCTTCATAGCTATGATAGGATTTTTTATTTTTCAGCTTGTTAAACTCGTCTGTAGAAACGCCAACAATTAAGTAGTCACCTAATTCACTGGCTCTTTTCAGTAAGTTTATATGTCCCCAATGCAAAAGATCATAGGTTCCATATGTTAACACCTTTTTCATATAGATCTCTCCCTTATCAATTAAAGGTCATCGATAAAAAAACAGATAAAAATTCATTCAGTAGCATTTGAACATCTTATTATTATAATGCCTATAGATAGCCGATACAAATTAAATTTATTTACAAAGGAAGTGATAGTTGATTGCGTAGGCTCTGTTCCTAAACTAGGATGCAGCTTATCCATCATATTATCAGTTGAATGATAGTATTTCCAACTTTGTAAAAAAGGCTTTGTCATTTTCTATGGGTAACTGCTCATATTTTAGCTCAATTTACAGTAAAGAAAGAAACATAAAAGCAAACTAGTTTGCTTTTATGTTTCTTTCTTTACTGTAACCTTTCAGCTGAGCTGAAAGGCGTGTGAAACGGCAGTTTCACACGTTTGAGCTAAAAAACAACATAGTTTCTTTCACAAATCTATTATAGGTTTGTTCATTTCCCTCGTCTACTAAGAAAAAGAGAGTTGGCAGTAACGGTGCTTCTGCAACTCTCTTTTCATTTTTTATACTAAGGCTCTATTATCCGCCTGTTTGATCTTCACTCTAAGAGCTCCAATCACCATTGTGTCAATACAATATGGAGCTTTAGCAGCCCTGCATGAAAATAAAACTTTAAAACAGATTAGCCTTGCTGACTTTCATGCTTCCAATAAACATTTAAGCCCTCTTCAAGCGTATAGGACGGCTCAAAATCGATGCTCCTTAATGCATTGATATCTGCATAGGATTCTCTGATATCACCTTCCCGCTGTTTTTCAAAAGCCAGCGGCAGGTTGACACCCGATAATTTTTTATAAATATTGATCATGTCAATTAGCTTAACAGGTTGTCCGGTCCCTACATTAAAGACACGGCCAAGGGCATCCTCCGATTCGGAAACAAGCAGCAATGCTTTAACAACATCGTCTACATACACAAAGTCACGTGTCTGCTCACCATCTCCAAATACGGTAAAGGTCTTTTCAATGCCCTTCTTATTCGAAAGCAGCCTGTCCGTCAAAATAGAGATGACTCCTGAATAAGGCGAGCTTGGATTCTGGTTTATTCCATAGACATTGAAAAAACGCACGGCTGCAGTAGGCGTACCATATAGTTGATAATAGGATAACGCATACCGCTCACTCGCAAACTTGTCTATTGCATATGGAGTTAAAGGTTGTATAGGAGAATTTTCTGTTTTTGGCAGTGTAGGCTCGTCTCCGTATACAGCAGCTGATGAAGCAAAAACAAAACGTTTGAGATTTTTATTCTTTTTGGCTTCTTCCAGCAAGTATAAAGATCCTTCTAAATTTGTCTGGTGTGTCTTCAAAGGGTTTTCTACTGAAGCAGCTACGCTTGCCACTGCTCCCAGATGAAACACTTTTTCAAAATCGTATGTTTTAAAAAGTTCCTGGACAGTAGTTTTATTTCCTAAATCCCCTTCAATAAACGTTACGTTTTCGCTTTTTGGCAAATTTTCAACATTTCCCATTGAAAGGTCGTCCAAAACGACAACTTTTCGGTTGCTGTTGATTAACGCTTTTACAAGATGAGAACCAATAAAACCTGCTCCGCCTGTAACCAATGTATACACTCTTTAACACTCCTTTACATTACCTATCGATATCCATTATAGCATTATAAACCCGTTCTCTGTTATTTTTATCCGTATAAGCAAAGAAACTGTCTACTCTATCCTTGTACTTATCTTCCATTTGGCTGTTGTTATTAATGTAGTACTTGATTTTTTCAACCAGGTCTTCATGCTTGGCAATCGTGTCGCCAAATCCCATCGTTTCATAATTATAATAGTCCAATTTAAAATGGTAGGACTCTTCGAATTGATAATAAATAACCGGTTTCTTCGTATAAGCGAAATCAAATGCTACTGAAGAGAAATCGGTAATCATAATATCTGAGGAGTTAAACATAAGCTGGTAGCTGGTATTATAGTCAACAAATTCAACCAGTTCATTCCGGTCATAATCAGACAACTGCTGCTGAATATCAGGATGCGGGAAAAACTTTATTTTATAACCGCGTTCTTCTGCAAAACGCAACAGCTCCTCATCGTTAATAAGATCATTGTACCGCTTGAAATATTCGCTTTCCTTGAAATAAGGATTATATGGGCGAATTCCCAATGCCTGATTTTTTGGAGAGACAAGAGCTTTTCTCCATGTAGGCATAATCAAAATTTGTTTTTGGCCATTGCTCTTTTCAAGGTTGTCATAGCGCGGAAATCCTCCAAGGAAAACATTTTCCTTTGTAAAGTTATAATCTCCGTTGATAATGGACTCATATTCTTTGTGAGCAGCCGTCACCATAACGCGAATATTTTTATTGTATTTATTCAACCATTGTGAATGGTCCACCATCGTTATGCCGTGCTGCAAAAAGACAAAATCGTAGGTCATTAAATCACGGTAATACACATCCGTACTAAAGAATGGATTTACTACCCATACGTCGGCATGTGTAGAGATTACCTTGGATGCAGCCATTGTTAGGAGCTTATGCTGAAGGGAGCGGAAGGCAACAACCTTTCCATACTGCTTCAATCTTTCGTAGTCTGCACAATCCTTCTTAATGACAAAATACTTTTTGATTCCATCGTTTTTTTGCATCGCATATTTGAACAGATGTTCAGCACTATCATCTGCTTTGTCTTGACGGTCAACGAAAAGCCAGACAGGCTTATGGGAGAAGAGTCGAGTTCCATAATGAGCAAGCCGCCCAATAATCGCCTTATTAAGGGCGGATTTTTGATTTTTTTTCACCCGTTTTTTCTTTCTGCTGAGTGAGAAAAGGTATTTGGCTTCTTTCGTGAAGCGGTTGAATACCGTATTGTTTTCTACATAAAGCTTTCTGTCCCTATAATAAAAAATGTGTTCATCCTTTGCGGCATACGAATTGCGCAGCCCTTGGTTTAATCCTGAATATTTAAAGAAACGAAGCTTTATATTTTGGGTAACGCCATTTTTGGTGATGAAAAATTCGATGTAGCTTCCTTTTCTAAAGACATCCTTTGGGATATCAAGTGAAAATCCAGGGTACCGTTTAATGGTTTCACCAAGTGATACATAGTTGTTCACATTTCTTACGATACTTTCCGTTTTAAAGCGTTCGTTTTCCACTTCGGCATAAATTTCTACGTTTTCATTATCAAAAAGGGATCCCCAGAAACCTTCCAAATGAACCGTGTTCTGTTTTTCTTCCAAAATTTCAACCGTTAACACTTCAGTAGAAAGTCTTGCGATAATGTTTTCGTGAAGACATAGATATAAGTCATCTTCTTCTTTATTCTCGAACACCACTTTAGAAAAGTCACCTTTATACTTCATTTTTAAGGCATGCAATAAATAATAATGACTTACATTTTTTGTATCCATGATGACGTCATCATCCATGTGGTTAAGAAGGTTTTTGATGAGTTGTACGAATTCCTCATATTCACTTTGTGTCAACGGAGTTTCCGCAATATCCTTCACGAAAAACTTCCATTTCAAATCATGCATAACGACATACTGAATAAAGCGTGGGGCAGATCCATCCGCACCGCTTGTTTTATTCACAAGATCGGTTGAGAAGGTTTGAAGAGAATGATTATACCAATCTTTATTCTTCTGTGCATTTTGCATGGCAGAGGATCCGTCAGCACGTACGCGGTAGTGGAATCTTGCTTGCTTTACAACACCGTACTTCATTTTCTTTGCAATAATTAAATTTACTAATTTTGCATCTTCACCTATCCGGCAGGACTCATCAAAGGAAAAGTGATTCATCACTTCATTTTTGATGAAAGTAGAACAGCAGTGAGTCAGAATTAAATCAGGACGTTCTTCTAAATCAAGGATTCTTGTAGAGGAAAACTTGTTATTTAAAACGTGTTTGCCCTTTCTTCCTTCAAAGAAGAAGATTGGTATGGCAACCAAATCTATTTCTTCGTCATTCTCTTCAAAAAAGGCGTACACATTTTCAAACGTATTAGGAGAGACCTTATCATCCGGATCCAGAAATTGAATATACCTTCCCCTGGCAAATTGAATTCCATAGTTTCTCGCACTGCTGACACCGCCATTTGGTTTTTTCACGTACACAACGTTATCAGGATATTCAGCCTGATATTTCAAACAGATTTCTTCACTATTATCCGGGCTTTCATCATTGACTAAGATGATTTGAATATTTTCAAGGCCTATCGTTTGATTGAGGACACTATCAACGGCTTCTGCCAGAAATTTTTCCACATTATAGATAGGCATGATGACACTAAATTTAAAATCATATTCTTGTGACTTCATAGCTAATTCTCCCTTATTGCTGTATAATTTTCATAAAAAAATCGTTATTGATATGGAGGGGATGCACATGAAACGTGTACTGAGTATCGATGTTGGCGGTACTTTCACAAAGTACGGACTCATTGATCACCACTCGCACATCAGTCATTACAACACGGTTGCTACAGAATCCATAAAGGAAGATCCTATAGCTTTCTTTCATTCAATCATCCGCCAATTCGAGACAGATATTAAAGCAGTCGCCTTTAGCTTGCCCGGTTATATTGATAATACTACCGGCACGATTACGAATGGTGCTACATTAAAGAAATTGACAGGTGTCCATTTGGAAAGTGTATTAAATACAAATAAAAAAATATTTATTGAAAATGATGCAAACTGTGCAGCATTCAGCGAGTTAAGTTTAAAATCCCAGGATCGTCCCCATACCTTTATCTATATTACATTAGGAACCGGGATTGGCGGGGCTTTCGTCCATAATAATAAATGCTATAGAGGGATGAGTAACAGATCCTGCGAATTTGGCTCAATGGTGTTAGATAGCCAGCAGGGAACCACTTTAAACTGGAATAGGCTTGGTTCTGTGCCACTGCTTAAAAAGGAGATATCCAAAGTAATCCATCGCGATATGGAAGAAAAAGAATTCCATCATATCCTTCAAAATTACAATGCCTTAGAGTGGAATGAGGATGAAGAAGCAGAGACTCTTGTACACCAGTTTTACCGATCCCATTCAATCGGTGTAAGCAATTTACTTCAGATTTTCAATCCGCCTGCTGTTTATTTTAGCGGGGGCATTACGAATCTGGAAAATTTTATCCCGAACCTATCCGTTCATTTAAAAAAGATTTACCCGGATACACATACTGTACGTTTGGCCACCGCTGGTTATAAGGATAAGGCGGGCCTGATTGGAGCCGCCTTATTATTTTTCAAAAAACACCATTCACTTTAACTGTATTTCCGCGGCTAAACAAAGGAGTGGGAGGCATGTCCCTCCCACTTGCTTAGCCTTTTAGATTGTAATGTTATGGAAATTACATAGTATATTTTTTCAGCAATTCTTCCATCACTTCAATAACTTCCTTCTGCAGGTCCTCATGCTGTAAAGCAAATTCGATAGTCGTTTTTACAAAGCCCAATTTTTCCCCTACATCAAATCGGTTACCTTCAAAGTCATAAGCAAATACTCGTTGAATTTTATTTAATTTTTGGATGGCATCTGTTAATTGAATTTCTCCGCCTGCTCCAGTAGATTGTTTTTCCAGCAAATCAAAAATTTCAGGAGTTAAAATATAACGTCCCATAATTGCCAGATTAGAAGGCGCTGTACCGCTTGCAGGTTTTTCTACGAAATTGCTGACCTCATATCTCCTGCCTTCACTTCTTAAAGGATCAATGATTCCATAACGGTGTGTTTCATCTTCAGGAACCTGTTGAACCCCGATAATGGAAGAACGTATATCTTCATATTGCTGTATTAGCTGCTGGAGGCAAGGTGTCTCACTTTGTACAATGTCATCTCCAAGCAAAACAGCAAACGGCTCGTCACCGATAAAGTTTCTCGCACACCAAACTGCGTGTCCAAGGCCTAATGGCTCTTTTTGCCTAATATAATGAATATTCGCCATGTCAGAAGAGTATTGAACTTTTTCCAATAGCTCCAGCTTGCCTTTTTCCGTTAGGTTTTGTTCCAGTTCCGGATTTTTGTCGAAATGGTCTTCAATGGCTCTTTTGCCTTTACCTGTAACGATAATAATATCTTCAATACCGGAAGCAACAGCTTCTTCGATAATATATTGGATCGTAGGCTTGTCCACAATTGGAAGCATTTCTTTTGGCATAGCCTTTGTAGCAGGCAGGAATCTAGTACCAAGGCCAGCGGCAGGTATAATGGCCTTTCTGATTTTTTTCATTATTAAAACCCCTTTAAAGACAATTTTTATAAAGGAAAATCAATTAATTTTTATAAAGCAAGTCAATATTAATATAGGATGCAGTTTAGTGCAATTCCAATTTTTAAACAAACAAGATTATAACATATAATTTTTGATTTTTCGACACAGGTTGCTATCTTGTCACGGCTTCGTAATATGAGACAATTTTATCCAAGGTTTATTTGCTGCATCAATTGGCATTCTTGCCAATGATTTGATTTTGTTTAGCACGTTCCGGAGTGCCTAAAACCGTTTTTTCTGTAGAAGTCTTATTCCTCGGTTTCAATCAACTTTGGAATTGATTGTAATTTAGAATTTTTTAAGGATAATGAGAGGGCTCTGGCCTTCCTGCTGATTGATTTCGGTTTTAGCATTCGCTTTCCAATGTAGGCTAGGGCATCATTATCGTAGGCTTCTCCCTTACCTTGTTTTTTCCGTAAGAGTCTCAAATCTTCCTTTTCAATGAATAAATTAATCTTAATTTAATCTTTTACGAGGATAATGAGTATGCCTTGGCCTTTTGCTGGTTAATTATTGGGTTAATCAACCATTCAGACTATCAATTATTTATTAATAGAAAGTTTCTTTGAGTAACAGCCCGTTTTAAAAGGTATTTATGTATGCTTCAATTGTAATTTTTATTTCTGAATTTTTTATTAAGAGTTTGATGAAAGGGATAGTAGCTAGCTTGAACTTTGTTTTATTGTTAACACTTGTTATACTATTATGGGAAAAAATCAGCTCGATTACGATTTTCAAGAGAAAAGAGGCTACCTAATGAATACTACTTTTTCGGTCATTATGCCCGTCTTTAATTCAGAGCCTTATTTAAAGGAAGCTTTAGACAGTATTATCCGTCAAACCCTTTCGTTTAAAGATCATATTGAACTCATCCTTATCAATGACGGCAGCGAAGACGACAGTGAGGCTCTTTGTTTACAATATAAACAAAATTATCCCGAGAATATTAAATACAAAAGAATTGAAAACTCAGGACCGGCTGTCGCAAGGAATACCGGGTTGGATTTGGTATCTCCCTCCAGCCACTATATCACCTTTTTGGATGCAGATGACAAGCTGGAAGCGAACGCCCTTGAGGCAGCTTCTGCGTTTTTCTCCGTACATCCATCCGTAAAAATAGCCGCTATTCCAATTTATTACTTTGAAGAGAAAACCGGATCGCACAATTTGAATTACCGTTTTGACCAAGGAAGCAGAGTCATTGACATTAATAAAGAATACAGCTCTCCCCATTTTTATATAGGAGGAATATTCATTGACCGAAGCATTATAACGGAGAAGGTCCGCTTTAATGAATCCCTTTATTTTTGGGAGGATGCGCTGTTTGTTAATAAGATTATTCTTTCCGAACAGCAATACGGCGTGATCAGCGGAACGAAATACTGGTACCGTCAGAGAATCAGTCTGAACTCATTGGTTGATACAGCCTGGAAAAATAAATACCGGTATACAGAGCTGCTCCAAACCGGCTACATGGAGCTTGTAACCGCCTCATTACAAATGCACGGCCTAATCCTGCCGTATGTTCAATTTTTGCTCGTGTATCATCTCAAGCTTTTACTGGTTAAAAAGAATAATGAAATGATGGAAAAAACCTTGAATGAAACGGAAATCCGAATATTCGTTGAGGAACTAAAAAAACTACTGGTTTTCATTGAGGATAAATATATTCTTGAGCAAAGCCTTTTAAACTACAGGAAAGAATTTTTATTAAATCTTAAACACGATGGCAAATTCGGAAAGCTTGAGTTTATCGACAAGATTGACAAAGAAGCTTCTATTCATATAACCGAAAAAAAACTGAAGGGCCTCCATGTGGAAATGAAAGGCTACTTCACCAGCGAGTTTTACTCAATGAAAGAAAGCGATAAAGTATATATTCAAATAGGCAATCGGAAAATGTATGCTTCTCACCGCGATCCTGGAAAAAAAGTGATCATCTGGGGCTATCTGGTGACGGATTACAAGAATGATGGCTTTTTGATTCAGGTTCCAATTTGGTGCTTGAGTTTTCGTTTCGGCCTGGAAACCCATCAAGGCGATATTGAACTGAAAAGAATCAATTATATTAAAACTCTATACCGGCGCCTTTTTAAAAGAAAATAAAATGCACTCCCTCTCAGTGACACCATTGAGAGGTTTTTTATTTTTCACGTTTTTTAAGCCCACGATTCTGATAACAATGAAGCGATCTCTGACGAACTTCCTTCCTTTTATTCTCAAACCCTTCCTTCAATTTTTTCGAATAAATGAAAAACAGATTAATTTTTCCATTTTATTATAAAAAATTTAAAACCTTCCCATACTACATAAAAGAATAGTTTAGCTAAAAATGCTAACTAGCTTATTGGATGCAGCCAATGGGAGGAACAAATGATGATAAGCAAAAGGCATATAACTACAGCGAAAAAAAAGCTTTATTTTATTCTCAGACCTTTAAAAAGGTTTCTTGTAGATACGGAGTTTCGCAAACGGGCCATGTATGCAAAGTATACTGAGAAAAAGCCTGTAAACAATCGAATCATTTTTTATGAAGCCTATCACGGCCAAAGTATGACTGGAAATCCTTATGCCGTATTTAAATACCTTATTGATCACAATGATTATCAGAATTGTCTCCATGTGTGGGCGATAGCTGATAAATCTCAGATTCAGGACGACTATAAAACAAGACGGAATGTAATCTTTGTCAAATACAGAAGTGCCGCCTATATTAAATGCCTTGCAGTAGCGAAATATTTAATAAACGATACGACCTTTCCCTATTATTTTCATAAAAGAAAAGAACAAATCTATGCAAACATCTGGCATGGCACTCCTTTAAAAAAAATGGGAATCGATATTCCCGTTCGGGGCTTGAGTGATCATAAGAACATCCAGAAAAATTTTCTTTTTAGTAATTATATGGTCAGCCCGAATCGGTTTACCGCCGAAACACTCCTTAAATCCCATGATGTGTATTCCCTTTATAATGGGAGCATTTTGGATACCGGGTATCCCCGCGGTGATCTCATGTACCAGGCAGACCAGCAAAAAATAAAGGCTCTTCTTTCCATACCAGAAGAAAAGAAGATCATCCTTTATGCGCCAACGTGGAGAGGGCGGTTGGGTGAGGAAGTCAATGAAAGTGAAGCATTACTGCAAAGCGTTCAGGAAATTCAGCAGCAGGCTGGTGAAAATTATATCGTACTGCTCAAATCTCATTATTACGCTTATAAATTTTTTAACCAAAATCAAATGGGGCATCTCTGTGTGCCGAATAAACTGGACACCAACGAGCTGCTCTCTATTGTTGATATGTTAATTACCGATTATTCCAGCATCTTCTTTGAATACCTTCCAACCAAAAAACCTGTCATCTTTTTTACATACGATGATGCAGATTATTTAAAGGAAAGAGGAACCTACATCCCTCTGGAAGCACTGCCTGGCCCTGTTTGCAGAACATTAGAAGAAGTCATTCATGCGATTCAGCATTCTGATGAAGAAAAAGAGCAGTATGCTGCAAAATACCAACATTTTCTGCAAACATACTGCTACAACGATGATGGACTTGCCACCCAGCGCTTTATAGAAACTGTTTTTCAAGGAAAGCCTACTCCCCATTTGTCTAAAATTAAAAACGACAAAACGAAAATCCTTCTGTATCCAGGCGGATTTTTAAATAACGGGATTACAAGCTCTGTTATCAATCTTTTAAATGCCATTGATTACAATCAATATGATGTGACACTGATTGATTATGGGAATAATACAAAAGAAGAAAAGCAATCGAATCTGTCGAAGATTAATAAAAATGTAAAGCATCTTTTCCGTGTCGGCTCCTGGAATGCCACGCTTTCCGAATGGTACCGCCACAACCTTGTTCTTCAAAGAGGCGCCTATTCCCGTTTTATGCAAAGAGTCCTGCCAGAACAGATGTATAAAAGGGAGCTCGAGCGGATTACAGGCGGAACGGAATTTGATATTGGCATTGATTTCAGCGGATACAGCCCTTTTTGGACCTCCTTGATAGGATTTGGTTCCTTTAAAAAGAAAAGCATTTTCTTACATAACGATATGGGGATGGAAATTCAGAAGAAGGTGCTTGACCGCTATCCGCACCGAAAGAATCTAAAGGTGATCTTTTCGCTTTATGACCAATTTGACAAGGTGATCAGCGTATCAAAATTGACAAACGAACAAAATAGAAGGCAGCTCAGCCACATTCTAAAAGCACCTCAGGAAAAAATGGATTTTGTTATGAATTCCATTGATTATAATAAGATTTTGTCATTAAAACAGCAGGCGTTCCAATACGAATTTGGCGAAGAGCATGATTTTACTTTTTTGCAGCTTCCAAAGGCCCGACAGTACCCAACCCCACATGCACAGGACATTAATTTTATTAATATTGGGCGGCTTGGCCCTGAAAAGGATCAGAAAAAGTTAATTAGTGCCTTTGCCCCCATTGCAGGAAACCATTCGAATGCAAAGCTGTACATTGTAGGAGATGGCGACCTGAGAGAGCAATTAATCGATCATACTCGTAAACTGGGCTTAGAGGATCAGGTAATTTTTACAGGGCAGCTGGAGAATCCATATCTTTTATTGGATCAATGCGACTGCTTTGTCCTTTCCTCCAACCACGAGGGACAGCCCATGGTCCTTTTGGAAGCACTGGTTTTAAGAAAACCAATCATTGTAACCGACATCCCCGGTTCAAGAAGCGTTGTCGGCGATGGGTACGGGATGGTTGTTGACAACTCCATTGAAGGCCTTCGGGCAGGCATGGAGCACTTCATCCAGGAAAGAAGAATCGACGCTCAGAAGTTTGACTATAAAAAGTATAGTGAAGATGCACTTGCCATGTTCTATGAAAAGGTCTGTAAATGAAAGAGTATAAAAGATTTCTATTGGCTTTGAAAAAAGACATACAAAAAAGCTAACTCACTAAGAGTTAGCTTTTTCATATTACGATTTTGTCAGCTCTACACTTTCCAAATCAGATACCCGCTTTTTCATGCGATCTGCATCTCGAACGAGGATAGGCCTTAAATATTTTCCAGTATACGACTCTGGTGTTTCGGCTACTTTTTCAGGTGTCCCTGTTGCCACAATCGTTCCGCCTTTTTCTCCGCCTTCAGGGCCAAGATCAATAAGATAATCCGCTGTTTTGATTACATCGAGATTATGCTCGATGACAAGCACGGTATCCCCATTTTCCACAAGCCTTTGGAGAACATCCAGAAGGCGGGCAATGTCATCAACATGCAGGCCGGTTGTCGGTTCATCCAGGATATACATGGAACGGCCTGTTGACCGGCGATGCAGCTCAGAAGCCAGCTTCACCCGCTGCGCCTCCCCTCCTGAAAGAGTGGTGGCAGGCTGCCCGAGTTTCACATATCCGAGGCCGACATCCGCAATTGTCTGCAGTTTCCGTTTAATTTTAGGAATATTCTCAAAAAAGGTTAAGGCATCTTCTGCGGTCATATCTAAAACATCGGCAATATTACGGCCTTTGTACATGATCTCCAGCGTTTCACGATTATATCGTTTCCCATGGCAAACCTCGCACGGAACATACACATCCGGCAAAAAGTGCATTTCAATTTTGATGATGCCGTCACCATGGCAGGCTTCACAGCGTCCGCCTTTTACATTGAAGCTAAAGCGCCCCTTTTTATATCCGCGGACCTTTGCTTCATTTGAAGAGGCAAAGACATCCCGGATATCATCAAATACCCCGGTATATGTGGCAGGGTTTGAGCGCGGCGTACGCCCGATCGGAGACTGGTCAATATCAATGACCTTCTCTAAGTAGTCAATTCCCTTGATTTCCCGGAACTCACCAGGCTTCGTCTTAGCATTATGGAGCTTTTGAGCCAGGGTCTTATGAAGGATTTCATTGATCATGGTACTTTTCCCGGATCCGGAAACACCTGTGACAGCAATGAACATCCCTAATGGGAATTTAACAGAGACGTTTTTCAAGTTGTTTTCTTTTGCCCCTTTGATTTCAATAAAGCGGCCATCCGGCTTGCGGCGCTCCTGGGGAAGCGGAATAAAACGCTGCCCTGATAAATACTGGCCTGTGAGGGAATGAGGATCTGCCATCACTTCCTCCGGTGTGCCGGCCGATACGATTTGTCCTCCATGTACGCCTGCTCCCGGCCCAATATCAATGAGATAATCAGCCGCAAGCATCGTATCTTCATCGTGCTCGACCACGATCAGGGTATTGCCGATGTCACGCATGTTCTGCATTGTCTCAATTAAGCGGTCATTGTCCCGCTGATGAAGCCCGATGGATGGTTCATCCAGAATATACAAAACACCTGTCAATCTGGAACCAATCTGAGTGGCAAGGCGAATCCGCTGGGCTTCTCCTCCTGAAAGAGTCCCTGCAGCCCTGCTCAGAGTCAGATACTCCAGTCCCACATTGACAAGGAATCCAAGGCGCTCACGAATTTCCCTTAAAATAAGGTTCGCAATCTGCTTTTCCTTCTCTGTAAGGTCTAAATGGGAGAAGAATTCATTTGCATCCTCAATGGACTGTTCTGTCACTTGGCCGATATGGTGGTTATTAATTTTCACAGCAAGGCTTTCTTCCTTCAGCCTATAGCCTTTGCAGCGCGGACATGAGTGCTGGCCCATGTACTTTTCCATTTGCTCGCGTATAAAATCGGAGCCTGTTTCTTTGTACCGCCTTGCTACATTGCTGATTACGCCTTCAAACTTGATATAATTCTCCCTTACCTGACCAAAATCATTCTCATACCGGAAGTATACTCCCTCGTCTTCAGAACCATAAAGGATTTTATCAAGCTGATGCTTCGGAAGCTCTTTAACCGGCATATCCATATCAATTCCAAAATGATTGCAAACAGCTTCTAAAAGCTGAGGATAATATTTTGAACTTACTGGCTCCCAAGGGGCAATGGCATTCTCTTTAAGAGTGAGATCCTTATTTGGAATGACGAGATCCACATCCACTTCAAGCTTCGATCCCAGTCCGTCACACTCAGGGCAAGCCCCAAACGGACTGTTGAAAGAGAACATTCTTGGTTCAAGCTTATCAATCGAGAATCCGCAAAGAGGGCATGCATGATGCTCACTAAATAAAAGCTCTTCTTCCCCAATGACATCAATCACGACCTTGCCATCTGCAAGATTCAGGGCGGTTTCAAGCGAATCCGCCAGCCTTGAAGTGACATCCGGCTTTACAACGATACGGTCAACAACCACTTCAATGGTATGCTTTTTATTTTTTTCCAATTCGATGTCTTCACTTAAATCCTGCAAGTCGCCATCGACTCTTACACGCACAAATCCCTGCTTTTTAATGTCCTCCAAAAGCTTTACATGCGAGCCCTTTCTGCCGGACACAATCGGCGCCAATACCTGAAGCTTTGTCCGTTCAGGATATTCCATAATCCGGTCAACCATCTGCTCAATGGTCTGGGATGTAATTTCAATCCCGTGGTTAGGACATATCGGCCTCCCTACCCTTGCAAATAATAGACGAAGATAGTCATATATTTCTGTAACGGTCCCAACGGTCGATCGGGGATTGCGGCTCGTCGTTTTCTGGTCAATGGAAATGGCCGGTGAGAGCCCCTCAATAGCATCCACATCCGGTTTATCCATCTGTCCCAGAAACTGGCGGGCATAAGCAGACAAGGACTCTACATAGCGTCTCTGTCCTTCTGCATAAATCGTATCAAATGCGAGGGACGATTTTCCCGAACCGGACAAACCTGTTAACACAACAAGCTTGTCACGAGGAATGGTTACATCGATATTTTTTAGATTATGTGCTCTTGCACCCTGTACAATAATTTTATCCTGTGCCATCCCTTTCTCATCCTTCCGCTTTTAATTCCAGCAATGAATCCCGAAGCTCAGCGGCCCGTTCAAAATCAAGGGCTTTGGCTGCTTCTTTCATTTCTGTTTCTAATTTAGCGATTAACAGCTCCCGCTCCTGCTTCGTCATTTTGACCACTTTCTTAGCCGGCATGTACGTCTCCTGCTCTTCAGCAGCCTGAGTAGCACGAATGACTTCCCTAATATCCTTTTGAATGGTTGTCGGCGTTACACCGTGTACTCTATTGTATTCTTCCTGGAGAGCGCGGCGGCGTGCTGTTTCTTCTATTGCTTTTTCCATGGAGTCGGTCCGTTTATCCGCATACATGATAACCTGACCGTTTGCATTCCTTGCAGCACGCCCAATGGTCTGGATAAGCGAACGTTCAGACCTGAGGAATCCTTCCTTGTCGGCATCCAGGATCGCGACAAGCGAGACCTCTGGAATATCAAGCCCTTCCCTAAGAAGGTTGATCCCTATTAAAACATCATATTTCCCCATACGCAGGTCACGGATAATTTCAATACGCTCAAGCGTCTTAATCTCGGAATGCATATATTGAACCTTTACCCCAATGTCTTTTAAATAATGTGTTAAGTCTTCAGACATTTTTTTGGTAAGCGTGGTCACAAGCACACGTTCATTCTTGACTGCACGCTCATTAATTTCACCGAGAAGGTCATCGATCTGGCCTTCTATTGGCCGCACATCAATCAACGGGTCGAGAAGGCCTGTCGGACGGATAATCTGCTCCACCATCTGCGGAGTGTGCTCAAGCTCATACGGGCCTGGTGTTGCGGAAACAAAGATTGCCTGGCTTACATGCTCTTCAAATTCAGTGAAGGTCAGCGGCCGGTTGTCAAGTGCAGATGGGAGCCGGAAACCGTGATCGACAAGGACCTGCTTGCGTGCCTGGTCGCCGTTGAACATCCCGCGCACCTGAGGAAGCGTAACGTGGGACTCATCAACAACCAAAAGGAAGTCCTTCGGGAAATAGTCCAAAAGAGTATACGGCGTCGAGCCGGGCGGCCTCAATGTCAAATGGCGCGAATAGTTTTCAATGCCTGAACAAAAGCCCATTTCCCTCATCATTTCAAGATCATACCGGGTCCTTTGCTCCAAGCGCTGTGCTTCAAGAATCTTATTATTGTCACGCATCTTTGTAAGCTGCTCTTCCAATTCCTTCTCAATGTTCTCAATGGCAATTCGCATCTTTTCTTCACGGGTTACGAAGTGGGATGCCGGAAAGATGGCAACATGATTGCGGTCGCCCAGAATTTCACCAGTTAAGGCATCGACTTCCCGAATCCTCTCAATCTCATCTCCGAAAAATTCCACACGAATACAATGTTCATCCCGTGAGACCGGGAAGATTTCCACTACATCTCCGCGCACACGAAACGTTCCGCGCTGGAAGTCGATATCATTTCTTGCATATTGGATGTCAACAAGTCTGCGAAGTAATTGATTTCGTTCAATTTCCATCTCAGTACGAAGTGACAAGACCATTTCCCGGTATTCTTCAGGTGAACCCAAGCCGTAAATACAGGAAACGCTGGCAATGATAATGACATCCTCCCGTTCAAATAAAGAGGATGTGGCAGAGTGGCGCAGCTTATCAATTTCATCATTAATGCTGGCATCTTTTTCTATAAAAGTGTCCGTTTGCGGCACATAGGCTTCAGGCTGATAGTAGTCATAATAACTGACAAAGTATTCAACTGCGTTATTAGGGAAAAATTCTTTGAATTCACTATATAATTGACCGGCGAGGGTTTTGTTGTGGGCAATGATGAGCGTCGGTTTTTTTACTTCTTTAATGACGTTGGAGATAGTAAATGTTTTTCCTGTACCTGTTGCTCCCAGCAGGGTCTGATGCTTCTTCCCGGCTTTAATTCCCTCTACCAGCTCTTTAATTGCTTCAGGCTGATCGCCATCGGGCTTATATTTTGAAACCAATTCAAACTGTTGTTCCAAATGGGTAACCTCCTATCTTTTCTCTATCTGCAATCAAAAAATGTATGAAAACTCTAGAAAAATATTTTTCTAAAAAGTAAAGTTCGATTAAATAACCATAGTCCTTATTTTACCACAAACAGCTATTTTTTAACCAGAAAAAAGCGAACAAATTTTCGTTTTTTGTTTTGGCTAAGGCTCTTTTCGTAAACTTTATTGCTATTTAAAACAAAAAAATAATGAAATTCACAGGCTCTGCAGTAATTTTGTGAATTGCTTACGGAAAGATGCCACGAAGACTCACTTCACACGAATTTAGCACTTTTGCGAAGAACAACAATCTATGCGAAAACAGCCTAGGCTTAAAATAAAGACTGTGTTAAATTTTAATTTTGATAACTGCTCGTTTTTTAGCTCATTTTACAGTAAAGAAAGGAACCAAAAGCAAATAAGTTTGCTTTGGTTCCTTTCTTTACTGTACCTTTCAGCTGTGCTGAAAGGCGTGTGAAACGGCAGATTCACACGAATGAGCTAAAAAACAACAGTGTCCTTTAACAAAGCCAAAATGAAAAAGCCCCTCCTAATATGCAAGGGTTCTTTCATTTTTGTTTCAACAAATCTTTAGAGATAGCTTGTCCTTCAGCTGACATACCGTTATTTTACTCTTTTTTCCAGAGTATAAAAATCCTCCTCCAAAGACATCATCTTTTGTTCCATTAAGACCCTTGCATCATAAAGAGCTTGATTGTAAATGAGAGGGCCCAGTTTTTCTTTAAAAAAATCAAAATACTGCTCAGCAGCCAGCCTCCCAATTTCTTCTCCATGCTCATTATAAATAAACTGCTGAATATCCGAAATAAGCCTGTCCTTTGCTTCTTTTTCCAATTTTAACTTGATCATCTATAAACACTCCTTTTTAAAATGAAGGATTCGATAAAGCTCAATACTGATATTTGACCCAATGATAATTGGATCGGATATATGAAACTACTGCGGAATAGCGCTTTATGGGAAACCCCTTGTAAAGCGAGTGCCTGCAGAGGAAATCAACCTGTAGGATGATACATGCACAACCAATTACTCAGTTAAAGTCTAAAATTAGAACTCAATCCAAAGTTGATAGCAGCGGAAGGCACGAGACTCCTGCGGGAAAAGCTGGCATGGGGAGACCCCGCAGGAGCTTGCGACGAGGAGGCTCCCGGCCGCCCCGCGGAAAGCGAGTACCTGTAGAGGAAATCAACCTGCAGTATGATACATGCACAACCAATTACTCAGTTAAAGCCTAAAATTAGAACTCAATCCAAAGTTGATTGCAGCGGAAGGCACGAGACTCCTGCGGGATCAGCGTGTCAGGGAAGACCCCGCAGGAACCTGCGACGAGGAGGCTTCCTTGCGCGACCCGCGGAAAGCGAGTGCCTGCAGCGTAAATCAACCAGCACGACCAACAGCGCTATGCATGTATTAGTTAGAACCCCCTATTAAAATAAAAACGCTTCGTGTCCTTTTTTTCTCTTTGGACATTAAGCGTCTTTGCTTTCTTCCTTTTCTTTATGTTTCAGCTTCTTCATCATCATATTTGAAAAATAGTACCCCGCCGTTAACGATGCTGCATCGATAATAAATAAGGTCCAGGTACGTGTATATCCCTTATAAACGGATGCAACGATCAGTGCCACCGTAAGGACAAGACCAATAATCTGGTTAAACGTAACTCTTGTAAAAAAGACAACCAGAATCCCCGGAAGAAAAAGGGCTGCTAAAATCTGATCAACCATCTGACCGCTCACCTCTTATTATGAGAGATATTCCCACCAATGCCCAAAAAGAACCATTGGCGAACTCGCTCTTTTTGAAAATCACCTTATCTATAAATTTTTCACAAATACGAAAAAAAAACAAGTGGTTTTTCATTTATTTTCTGATAAATCCAATTCCAAAGGAAGAAAGGCTTTTTTTACCTGCATACTTTTCCAAGAAATACTTTAGTATAAAGGCTTTGTTAATGGACGCTGTTGTTATTAGCTTACCTGTGTAAAAAACCCCCATGAATGAGCTAAACACGAGCACTCTCAACATTTAAAATTAACAAAGCCTTTTTAAGAATACTTTTAATTGGTTCAGATTGGAATCCGCTTTTTCAGCTTCCTTTATTTCCATCAACAATCGATTCGGTAATAAAGCTTAAATCGCTGTGCTCAATAAATTTTTCATTGAGCATATCCGGCAGCACATCATTTAAAAAATATTGAACACAAGCCAAATCCTTGAATTGCAGTATGGTTTTCAGAGATTCCTCGTAAATTTCCTGGAACAGCGGCTCAGGGTTTCCTTTTTGGATTTCTCCGAAGGATTCATATAATAAATCGACCTTATCAGATACGGCCAATATCATGCCCTCCAGTGTGTCATCCTTCCCTTCGCGGAATCTTTCCAAGTAGATTTCCTGATATTCTTTGGGGAACTCCCGATAGATAAATTTCTTCGTCATCTGGTCCTCTACCTGGCTGAATAAATCATGAAGCTCATCTGAAGCGTACTTCACAGGCGTTTTAATATCCCCTGTAAATAATTCAGGATAATCGTGATTCAAAGCTTTCTCATATAGGGACTTCCAATTCACCTGGCTCCCATGCTTTTCCTCAACTGTGCCCATAAACTGAGCTATTTTGGTTACCTTAAAAGAATGGCTTGCGACTGAATGGTCTTCAAATTTAAATTTTCCTGGACAACGATAAAGCTTCTCCAGGTCTGAAAGACTTTTAAAGTATTGATGGATTCCCAAATGCTATGCCCTCCTATCGTGCTGTGTCTGGTCTGTGAATAGCAGTCGCCTGAATTGGCCCGGCTTTTTTGGTTTCAATTAGAACCGTTAAGCTGATCAGTGTCACAAGGATGGTTGCTCCCATATCGGAAAGAATGGCAATCCAGAGTGTAAGCAAGCCTGGAATGGTCAGTAGAAGAGCCGCCACTTTCAGGCCCAGTGCAAGCCCGATGTTCAGCTTGATCACCCTGTTTACTTTTTTAGAAAGAGAAATGGCAGCCGGCAGCTTTCCTAAATGATCCTGCATCAAGACAATATCCGCTGTTTCAATGGCACTGTCTGTCCCTTTCCCCATTGCAATTCCGATATCAGCAGCTGCCAGTGCAGGTGCATCGTTAATGCCGTCTCCCACCATGGCCGTTTTTCCGCTTTTCGTCAGAGCCCTTACCTTTTCCACCTTTTCATCCGGTAAAAGCTCTGCAAAGTACTCATGAATCCCAATAGTACTGGATACCTTTTCGGCCGTTTTTTGATGGTCGCCTGTCAGCATCACTGTTTCTTTTATTCCCAATTTATGAAGATTGTCTAACATTCCTTTGCTTTCCCTGCGAATTTCATCAGCAATCCCGAAAAGTCCCAGCACCTTTTCGTTAGAGGCTGCTGCCACAAGCGTGTACCCTCTGGATTTTAACTCCTGTATGTCCTGTTTGTTTGATTTAGAAAGAATCGCAGAATCGATCCCTTTTTCATTACCAATAAAGTATTCTCCCCCGTTGATAGTAGCTCTAACACCCTGTCCAGGGATCACTGTCACATTTTCAGGCTCCAGGAGGACTGCTTGATGCTCCTCTAAAGCCTTTTTCAACACTGCTTTTGCAAGTGGATGAGAAGAAGATTTTTCTACAGATGCTGCTATGGAAAAAAAGGTATCATCATATATTTTTATATCTTCTACAACCGGTTCGCCCTTTGTTAAAGTGCCCGTTTTATCAAAGGCGATAATGTCGAGCTTTCCAAGCTGTTCGAGATAAATTCCGCCCTTTACCAAAATTCCATTTCGAGCATTTCGGGTTATCCCCGATACGATTGCAATCGGAGAAGAGATAATTAACGCACACGGACAGCCCACAATTAAAACTGCCAGCCCCTGATAGATCCATGTATGCCAATCTCCTCCCATAAACAGAGGGGGAATCAGGATCACCATTGCAGCAATGACCATAATGATGGGTGTGTAATACCTCGCAAAGCGATTAATAAATTGTTCTGTGGGGGTTTTGGTTTCCTGTGCCTCCTCCACCAGATGGAGAATTTTAGCAAGCGAGGAGTCTTGATACGCCTTTTCAAGCTGTACTTTTAACAGCCCATCATGATTAAGGCTGCCTCCATAAACAGCGTCGCCTTTTTGCTTTGTAAGCGGCATGGATTCACCTGTTATGGCCGCTTCATCCACGGAACTAATACCTTCTATTATAATACCGTCTGAAGGAATTTTCTGTCCTGCTTTTACAAGAACTGTGTCACCGGCCTTTAGGCTTTCAATGGAAACAATCTGCTCCTCTCCATTTATAAGCAGCACTGCTTCCTTCGGGGCTACCTCCAACAGGCTTTCCATTGACTTTCTTGCCTTTTCCATGCCGAGTCCTTCAAGATATTCATTAATGCCGAAAAGAATGGCTACAAAGGTCCCTTCCCGCCACTGCCCGATACAAAAAGCCCCAACTAAGGAAATGGTCATTAACGTATCAATATTAAATTTTAAAGAAAATAAATTCTTTAGGCCTTTTATAAAGGTTTGGTAGCCGCTGATGATAGCAGCTAAAAGATATAAAGGAATGACAGTCGTTTGATTTACATGGCTGCCAAACAGGAGTGCTGCCAGAAAGAGAACTGCAGACATTCCAATCAGCAGCTTAATGGACGGACCGTGCTGATGCCCATGAGTATGTCCATGATGAGAATGATCATGGGCATGGCTATGGACTCCACCCCCGCCAGCTGCAGGTGCTACAATGGCCGCCCCGTCCCCAGCCAGTATTTTCTGCACTCGATCCATTGGTACACCATCTGGTATGACCAGCTTGCTTGAATTAAAAAGAATCCTTGCTTCTTTTCCGTTTTCGAGTTTTTGTATTTGTTCTTCCATCTCTCTGGCGCAATTCGCACAGGAAAGTCCCTGTAATTTATATTCAGCCATGCCCATCCCCCATTATCGTTCTTGTATGAACGGTACTTTTGTCTTTCATCGATGGTCCTGTTTCTTTTAAAAAGGTTCTGCAAATCATGCTTGTTGATTTCCGCTTCAGGCGACGGTAGTCGAGCTCCTTGTCGCATCTCCTGCGGGGGCTTCCCTAACAGCTTTTCCAAGCATGAGCCAAGTGCCTTTTTCTCCAATCAACATCGTTCTTTAACATAGCCTTTTTAAAAATAGTATCAATTCTATTTTCTATCGGATTTCTACTTCCTTGCTGCTTGCCAGCTCCTAAACCTTGTAACGAAATTATTGATGGTTTGCGTGTTCAATGGCTTGGGAAAGAAGATGCATGACATGATCATCGTCGTGGGAATAAAACAGAGTTGTTCCTTCCCTCCTGTACTTAACCAGTCTTAAATTCTTCAAAAATCTCAGCTGGTGGGAAACCGTGGATTGCAAGAGCGATAGCTGCTCGGCAATCTCGTTTACGGAACACTCCTTACTTTCCAGCAGATGCAGGATGCGAATCCTCGTAGGATCCGATAATGCCTTAAACGTTTGAGAAACGATAAATAAGGTATCTTTATCCAGCTCTCCCTTAAACGTATCCTGTTTTTTTGTGTTTACTGCATTAAAATCCATATGGGATCACTCCTAGTACACTCACTATATGAGTATATGCGCATATATGTTACTGCTATTGTAGGGAAAGTGTTATGGATGGTCAAGCTATTCCATTCGTCAGCTTTTACATACATGCAGTTTTTTTGTTTTATGAAAACACTAAAATTGGGGCGAATAAAGATGTCGTTATATCCGGATTTGCACATTCGTTCTCCTATCCTGCACACTAAAAAAACTCGCTTAAAGCGAGTTTTCAGGAAACTAATTGGACATGAAAGAGGTCCTCACTTTGCTCTTAAACAGGAGGAGACGGCTTTTCGCGACTCACTATCTGAATTCGTTTTTTTCCAGCCATTTGCCTGAAATAATCTTTATTCACCAAAACAATTCCTATGATTATCGTGAATCCCCCGATGAACGAGAGAAAAGAAAGGGGCTCTTTGTTTAAAATGGCTCCAAGGAGCAAGGCTATTAAAGGCGAGATATAAAGCCAGGTGGACGGAAATACCGGATTGGTTTTTGCCACGAGCCAATAGAAAATGGTGTGTGCCACCATGGAACCAATAACGATTAAATAGATAAGTGAAAAAAGTGCCTTTAGTGTCAGCATGGAGCTGATATGCACATGTTCCGTAAACAATGATAAAACAAACAGCATCGCTCCTCCATAAATCATCTGGGCAGCATTCAATGCAATGGGAGATGTATTTTGAAACCGCTGGACAACACGTTTGGAATACACAGCCCCAGCAGAATAGAAGAATTGGCTCAACATGATTGCGATGCAGCCAAAAACCCAAAGCCTGCTTACTTTAATCATTAATCCAGGCAGTAAAAGCAAAATGACCCCTGCCATTCCCGTGATACATCCTGCAATCGATGTGACAGAAAGTCTTTTTCGTGAAATCGCTGCCTGAAGAAGCAGAGTAATGAGCGGCCCTGTTGCGGAAAGAATCGCTGCAATTCCAGAGCTTAAATATTGTTCAGACCAATACAAAATTGCAAACGTTCCAAAGGTTAGGCCTGCCGCTGTCAAGACCATTTCCCTGCGCAGCAATAGAGAAAACCGCGCCTTTCTTTGCCGTACCATCCATAAAAATAATATACTTCCGGCCAGGAAGAAACGGAGACCTGCAGAGAAAAAGGGCGGCGCTCCCGCATCAACCCCCACCTTAATGGCTAAAAAAGTGGTTCCGAATATAAGGCACATTAAGACATAATTGAACAGTACCAAATCAATTCCTCCTTTTCTTCTACTAGGGCTGCTTTCGCAAAAATTGTGCTGTACGCATAAAGGACAAAACCCTTTATAGCCCTTCTTCACAACAGCTTTTTGTTTTTCTTACTTCCATCATAAATCCCAAGGTACAGAACAGATGAAAATCAACAGAACAGTTTTCAGAATAATCTTGTATAATGGCAGAAAAGGAGGTCTTTTATGAAAAAAACGGTACACTCAAATGCCCCTGCAGAGAAGCTCTATGAACAGGTTTATGATTATCTTCTGGAAAGGATTCGCAGAGGGGAATGGGCGGCACACGAAAAGCTCCCTTCTATCAGAGAACTCGCGAACCAGCTTGACGTGCACCGGTTAACGGTCTTTAAAGCCTTTCAATTGCTTAAACTGAATAAAAAAGTATTTGTAAAGGATAAATCCGGGTACTATGTTTTGCCGGACAGCCTGATGCTCATTGATACACAGCAAAACCCCATAATTTCTGCTTGTGTCTATGAAAACAGTCTTTCTGAAATCCATCAGGTCAAGGCTGAATATCAATTCTCAAAGGCCTTGCTCGACCCGAATCTATTGCCAAATCATTATTTATCTTCCTATGTTAAAAAAGTATTTGATCTATATCCTAAAGTGCTTGGTACATATTCTACGATACAGGGAGATTTGGAGCTTCGTGAAGCTCTTTGCCGCTATTTCACAGATGAATACTATTTCCATTTGGACGCGGATGAGCTATTAATCACTGCCGGCTCACAAGAGGCCATTGATTTAGCAGCACGATTACTGGTAAAACCAAGAGATACGGTTCTGATTGAAAGACCAACCTACAGCCCTGCTATTGATGTGTTTAGGCGACAAGGTGCAGACATCCTTCCCGTCGAAATCCATCCTTATGGCTATCAATTGGAACAGGTAGAGAGTCTGATGAAAAAGTATAAGCCCCGCCTTTTTTATCTCAATCCTACTTTTCACAATCCGACTGGCTACACGGTCCCTCCAGAGCAGCGAAAAAAATTAATTGAGCTGGCTTCTTCCTATCAATGCCTGCTTATAGAGGACGATCCTTACCGGGATATCTATTTCGGCCAGAAGCCGCCCCTGCCGCTTTTCAGCTATGATACTACAGGATGTGTCATTTATATTAGAAGCTTCAGCAAGTATATTGCCCCCGGCTTAAGCATTGCAACAGTCGCTTGCCGGCATCCCCTAATGAAAAGCCTTGTGAAAACAAAATCACTATCGGATAACGGGACGCCTTTGCTGAACCAAAAAATCTTTTTGCATTACTTCTTTTCCGAAAGACTGCAGCAGCATTTAGAAAAGCTGCGGATCGCCCTTGAAATTCGCAAGAACATAATGGAGGAAGAATTAGCTGAAACGGGCTGGAAATGGTCATCTCCGGCCGGGGGCTTTAATTTATGGATTTCACTGCCCGAGGCACCATCAATGGAAAAACTTCTTGAAAAAAGCATAGAGCAATCCATTTCCTTTGTTCCCGGATCCATCTGCGATCCGCTTAGAGAATATCACTCATGGATCCGTTTGTGTTATTCCTACTTAAATGAGCAGCAATTGCGGGATGGATTGAATCGGTTTATCGGCATTTTCCGTTAGCCTTTTCTATGAAGGCTCTTTTTGTAAACTTTGTTGCTATTGGGCACAAAAATACCATTTTAAACATAGAAGTCAGTCATCATACTGGTGAATAGCACTCGAAAAGATGCGACGAAGACAGACGGCATACGGAAAAATCCTTTATACGTAAAAGCAACAATCTATGCGAAAACAGCCTCTATGAAAAACGTTGAGTGTAACTCTGTACAAAAAAGACCATAAGAAAAGGGCTGCTTCTGCAGCCCTCTATTCATCTTGCTTTTTTTGAACAAGGCCAATACCCAGACCGACAGGATCAACAAGGTATGCCAGAAAAAAATCATCAAATTCCATTATTTCACTTACAATCCTGGCTCCATTGATTACTGCTTTAGAAATGGCATCTTCCATCGACTCAACTTCAATGTGAATACGCGTTCCATGCGGAAAATCACTTGGACCTCTGCTGATTCCCCCATCGATTCCAGTATTGTTCTCTTCGCCCGTTGCGGCTGGCCAGTATTCCCACTGGGGTTCAGTCATTTTCCACCCAAAAACATTCGAATAAAATGCTGCGGCTTTTTCAGGATCTTGACTGTTCAACTCAAAACCAATGACTCTTCCCATGAATCTCCCCTGCCCTTACATTATTTTTGTACTGGGGATACATTTCCACATTCAGCTTCATAATACCTTTTTCTTTGTTCCTCACTCTACGTCCCATACTTCTTATAAATAACGAACATAAATATAGGCCATTGAAATCAAAATCGACACCAGCATTAATGGAAAACCAATTAAAAAATAATGTTTAAACGAAATTTTGTACCCTTCTTTGCCTGCAAGTCCTGCGACTATAAGATTTGCGCTTGCTCCAATCAAGGTGCCATTTCCTCCAAGGCAGGCTCCAAGAGAAAGGCTCCACCATAGAGGCTCTAAGTGGGAAATCCCCATTCCCCCCATATCTTTTATGAGAGGAATCATTGTGGCAACAAACGGGATATTATCTACGAAGGCGGAAGCAATGGCACTGAGCCAAAGTACAAGAAATGCAGTAGCCGTCTCATTCCCGCCTGTTAAATGGATCGCATACGTTGCAACCTGTTTAATCACTCCTGTTTCCTCCAATCCGGAAACAAGAACAAACAGCCCTGCAAAGAAAAAGATTGTCGTCCATTCTACTTTGGCTAATGACTTTTCTACATAGCGTTCTCCTGATAGCAGTAGCAATAAAAATGCGCCGATCAGTGCTACTGTCGCGGATTCAATTCCGATAAGCTGATGTAAAAAGAAGCCTATGATCGTAAGGAAGAGAATAATCAACGATTTGACCATTAAACGAGGATTGCTAATTTCATCTTTCTCGTTTAATTCCATTATTCTTTGGCGTACCCGGTCATCCACACGGAGCTGTTTGCGGTAAATGCCCACTAATATCAGTAGTGTAACAATAATAATCACCACAATAACAGGAGCTAAATTAGCAATAAATGCTCCAAAGGTCAGCGAATGGACGGCACTTCCAATCATGATATTGGGAGGATCGCCAATCATGGTTGCTGTCCCGCCGATATTGGAAAGCAATATTTCAGAAATCAAAAAAGGCATGGGCGATAAGTTTAATTGCCTAGTGATGCTGAAAGTAATGGGAACCATCAATAAAACCGTTGTGACATTATCCAAAAAGGCTGAACTTATGGCGGTAATCATTGATAAGGCGAGAAGAATAGCCAATGGCTTTCCGTTCACTTTTTTTGCAGACCAGATTGCCACATATTTAAAAACACCCGTCTCAGCAGTGATGCTGACAATGATCATCATACCAATCAATAACCCAAGGGTATTAAAATCAATATGCTCAAGAGCCGTCTCTTGGCCCACAATCCCAAACAGCACCATACATCCGCCGCCCAGCATCGCAACGATGGTACGGTGAATCCTTTCTGAAATGATAAATCCATACGTAATAATGAAGATTCCAATTGCAAGCAAAGCCTGATTCTCCACCTCATCACTTCCTTTCCATTATGGTCGTTTTATTTTCCGAAAAATAAACATGCAAAAAGAGCCTGCCGCCAAAGGACATAAATATCCCTTGGTGACAGGCTCCTCCCATTACGATTTATTTAGTTGCATATATCATACCATAAATTCATACTAAACGGGGTTATTTTCGCTTTTTTTTATGTAAGGCTCTTTTCGTAAACTTTGTTGCTACTTGTATAAATGAATCTAGGATACACAGAATTAGATTGCAAACTAAATGACTTTAGATGAAAAGATGCCACGATGACTACTTCAAACGGACTTTTGCGAAAGCACACCAATCTATGCAAAAACAGCCTTCTGTAAAAAGAGATTTTGGTTGTTGGCAAATTTCGGAGCGAGATCACCTTGCGGCAGCACAGCAATAAGGAAGAAGAACATTTCGAGGTTCACATGCTCAGATTAACTTTTCTTTTTCCTATTAAAAAGACCTTTTTGGGGAAAGTTGTATAAAAAAAATGAGCCGTAACTCGAATCAAGGGCAAATAACGGATATTCATGAGCTATGTAAAGCGGATATTTTATGTTTTTTTATTAATCGGGTAAAACCATGGAGTAATCGGGTAAAAGTATGCGTTAATCGGGTAAAATCACGCGATAATCGGGTGAAAATAGGGTCTAATCGGGTAAACTGAGTATTTGTACCCACCTTCCCCTTTATCCACTTGGACGCATGGAGCCGTGTTTCTGTTTCTATTATGCACAGTGACAGGCTATAAAATGTCCGCCACGCCTACAATTTTTTATAATTACTACCATACACATAAAAACAGCGTGCAAAATGCCTGCACGCCGTTTTTGTCAGCCTAGAAATTATTTATTTAAATCAACCAGATTGGCCGTCTTCATGTAAACAATCCATTCGCAAACGTTCGTGACATAGTCACCAATCCGCTCCAGGTGCTGGGCAACCAGCAGAAAATTAGAAGCCTGATTAATATGCTGGGCATCCTTCTTCATCAAATCAATCAATTCTATGAAAATTTGGGAATACAGCGCATCGATCTGATCATCTTTTTTCGCCACTTCTACCGCTTTTTCCTGATCGAGCTCGATATAGGCTTCAAGGCCGTCACGTACGATTTGTTTAACAAGCTCTCCCATTCTAGGGATGTCAATCAGCGGCTTGATATAAGCTTCACCCTGGAGGCGAAGAGTGGTTTTCGCAATGCTGACGGCATGGTCTGCCATTCTTTCCAGGTCTGTTGAAACCTTCAGCATTGTACCAATCTGGCGGAGATCGCTTCCGACCGGCTGCTGTGTTGCGATCAGCTCAAAGCATTTTTTTTCAATTTCTACTTCTAGTTCATTAATGCGCTGGTCATTCGTAACAACATCGCTTGCTAATTCCGAATCTCTTTCTACTAGCGATTTAACGCTTTTAAAAATAGATTCTTCCACCAGGACACCCATTGTCAGCAAGGATTCATGTAGGCCTTGCAATCTTTCCTCAAACAAACGTCTTGTTACCATGTAGACCAACCCCCGTTGTTTTTTTAGTCGTTTTATCAGCCGAAACGGCCTGATATATAATCTTCTGTCGCTTGTTTTTCCGGGCGGGTAAAAATATCATTGGTATTTCCGTATTCAATGACCTCGCCATTAAGGAAAAAGGCAGTATCATCTGAAACGCGTGCTGCCTGCTGCATGCTGTGCGTGACAATGACAATCGTAAATTTTTCTTTTAATTCAAGGATCAGCTCTTCAATTTTCGAAGTGGAAATAGGATCCAGTGCGGATGCCGGCTCATCCATCAGGATGACTCCCGGCTCAATCGCTAGTACACGAGCAATCACGAGACGCTGCTGCTGCCCGCCGGACATTCCCATCGCTGAACTGTTCAGGCGGTCCTTAACGTCGTCCCATAAAGCTGCCTGGCGAAGACTTTTTTCTACGATTTCATCCAGCACTTTCTTTTTTGTAATACCATGGATACGCGGTCCGTACGCGACATTGTCATAAATGGACATAGGGAATGGATTCGGACGCTGGAACACCATTCCAACATCCCTTCGCAGCTTTACTACGTCGGTTTTTGGATCGTAAATATTGTAGTTGTCGATCCAAATATTTCCTTCGGCACGGAATCCATCCACCAAATCGTTCATCCTGTTAAGCGTGCGAAGAAAAGTAGACTTTCCGCACCCCGAAGGTCCAATTAAGGCTGTAACAGTATTTTTTTTCATATTTAAATTAATGTTTTTTAAAGCATGGAACTGGTCATAATACACGTCCAAGGACTCGGCCTTAATGATTGATTCGGTTTTCTCTGCTTGTTTGATTGCCGTCGTCATCTGCATGATCTCCTTTTTTAAGAATGGCTGCTTTCGCATAGATTGTTGATTTCCGCACAGATCCAATACTCGTTTAATATTTCATCACGACATCTTTTCGCGGATGTTATAACAGGCTAAGATCCTTTGTTTATTAATCATTGAGTCCAGCCGGCAGCAAAATATACGAAAAGAGCCTTAAAGATTATCCAAAGTGGCCAGTGACATAATCTTCTGTCTGTTTCTTTCCAGGGTTAGTGAAGATTTTAGACGTTTCGTCTTCTTCAATTAGATCACCCATATAGAAAAAGGCCGTCCGGTCAGAGATGCGCGCTGCCTGCTGCATATTATGGGTCACAATAATAACGGTGTATTCCCGTTTTAGTTCCATGATCAGTTCTTCAATCTTGCTTGTAGAGATTGGATCCAGCGCGGAAGCCGGTTCATCAAGCAAAAGGATATCCGGTTCCATCGCCAATGCGCGTGCAATGCACAAACGCTGCTGCTGTCCGCCTGATAAAGCAAGTGCGGACTTATTCAGCCTGTCCTTGACTTCATCCCAAATGGCTGCTTTTCGCAGACTTGTTTCAACAATTTCATCTAATACTTTTTTATTTTTAATCCCATGGTGCTTCGGACCATAGGCCACGTTTTCATAGATTGACTTAGGGAAAGGATTAGGACGCTGAAATACCATTCCAATGTTTTTCCGTACTTCAAAGGTATTTACACTGGAATCATTTATATTGGTGCCCTTATAAATAATGCTTCCTTCTGTCCTGGCTCCTTCTATCTCATCGTTCATTCGATTAAGACTGCGCAAGAAAGTGGATTTCCCGCAGCCGGAAGGGCCGATCAGTGCTGTTACTTGATTCTTTGGAAAATCAAGTGAAACACCCTTTAATGCCAGATGACTGCCGTAATAAACCTTTATATCCTTTGTTTCCAGGGCTAAGGCATCTTGGCTGTTCATGGAACTGCTGGATGTTTTTGCATCACTTATAATGAAGGATTTTCTATCCCTATTGATTGTTTCGTTTTCATTCACCGGGTGATTTAATGTTGAAGGCATTTTATCCACTCCTTTAAGATGCTGTCATCTTGCGATAAATCAATTTTCCTATCCATCTTGCTGAAATGTTGAATAACAAAATGAAAATGATCAGTACTGCGGAAGCTCCGCTTGAAATAGCACCGACATCCGGCATGATTCCCTCACCATTAATCTTCCAAATATGGACGGCAAGAGTTTCTGCGGGGCGCAATGGATTTAACGGTGATACAGAATCTAAAGGGTTCCAATCTGTAAAGTCGAGGTTTGCAGAACTCATTCCAGCGGTATAGATTAATGCTGCTGCTTCACCAAAGACTCTTCCAGCTGCTAAAATGACTCCTGTTATAATCCCCGGCAGTGCGGCCGGCAACATAACGGTGGTAATGGTTTCCCATCTTGATACGCCGAGCGCCAGTCCTGCTTCTCTCTGCGTACCGGGAACATTGCGTAATGAATCTTCTACAACCCTTACCATTAATGGCAGGTTAAATACGGTTAATGCGAGGGCGCCAGATAGAATGGAAAAACCCCAGCCCATTTTTAAAACAAAGAATAAAAATCCAAACAAACCAACAACAATGGATGGCAGAGAGGAAAGAACCTCAATGATCGTACGAAGCGTATTAGTGAAGAAATTGTTCTTTGCATACTCGGCCATATAGATTCCAGCTCCCAATGACAGAGGAATACTGATAATCATGGTAATAACAAGCAGATAAAACGAATTGAACAGCTGCGGCCCAATACCGCCTCCAGCCAAAAAGTTCTGCGGCGGGGAAGTAATGAAGTGCCAGCTTACATGCTTCAAACCATTAACAAGTATATATCCTAATAATCCAGCTAAAATTAATACAATCACGAGAGCAATCAAATAGAACACGCCTGTTGCAATGCGGTCTGCGATCTTTGCATTCATTTAAACATCCTCCTGCGTCCTAGTAATCGAACCACCAGAATAAAGACAAGTGACATTAATAATAGAACTAAAGCCAATGACCAGAGTGCATTGTTATCGGCTTGGCCCATGACCGTGTTCCCCATGCCCATTGTTAAAATACTGGTCAGAGTGGCTGCTGGCTGAACCAAAGATTTAGGAAGCACAGCATCATTCCCGATGACCATTTGCACAGCGAGTGCTTCTCCAAATGCCCTTGCCATACCGAATACAATCGCAGTCAATAAACCTGGAAGGGCTGATCGTAATACAACACGATAAATGGTCTGCCAGCGTGTAGCTCCTAGAGCCAGTGACGCCTCACGAAGCGATCCAGGTACAGCCTTAATAGCATCAACAGAAAGACTTGTAATGGTTGGCAGAATCATGACCAAAAGGACGATGGTGCCTGCCCCGATTCCAAATCCGCTGCCGCCTACATGATTTCGGAAGATAGGAATAATGACAGAAAGACCGATAAAGCCATACACAACAGATGGAATTCCCACTAAAAGCTCCATAACAGGCTGGAGAATTCTTTTTCCAAATTGCGGGGAAATTTCCGTCATGAACACGGCTCCCCCAATGGCTAATGGTGAACAAAGCAGTGCTGCTAAAAAGGTAACCCCGAAGGATCCAATAATTAAAGGAAGCGCCCCTACAATCGGGCTGCCGGAAGCATCTTTTGAAGATGGATCCCAGTTTGTTCCTGTAAGAAAACTCAAGACATTTGCTTTATTGACAAAGAATGTACTTAAACCTTTTGAAGCAACCATAAACAGAATGGAAACAGCAATGACTACCATAATTGCAACACACAAGAATGCTGTAATTCGGCCGCGCCTCTCAATTCCAATTTTTGATTTCACTCGCGGTTGCGCTTTTTCTAATTCCATTACTCCTTCCCCTTTCCATGAGGTGGTAGAAAAAGCTGACAAGCCCTGTCCCTTAAGCGTTGATTTTGCAATCAAGTGAACTTAAGGAACCGGGCGCAGGAGCTGGCATTCAGCCCATTTTCAGCTTTAAATCTTTTTTGTTTTTACATTATTTTTTCGTGATAGTTCCCTTTGCGTCACGGTCAACTTTCATATCCGTTACTGGGATATAACCAAGTTTTGATACCAGTGTGCTTTGAACACTGCTTGAATCCATATAATCTAAGAAATCTTTTGTAAGACCTGTAGGTTGTCCGTTTGTATACATATGCTCATAAGCCCAGATTTTCCAAGTGTTATTTTCAACATTAGCTACTGTTGGTTGAACACCATCCACATTTAATGGTTGAATTGTATTATTGAAATAAGAGAACGCTAGATAGCTGATAGCACCAGGTGTTTGGCTTACGATTTTTTGTACAGTACCAGATGAATCTTGTTCTTGTGCTTTTACAGGTGTAGCTCCGCCAAGTGCCCATTTTTCAAATACTGTTCTTGTTCCAGATCCTTGTGCACGGTTGATCACAACGATTTTTTCATCTTTTCCGCCAACTTGTTTCCAGTTTGTCACTTTGCCAGTGAAAATATCGATTAATTGTTTTTTTGTGATGTTGGTAACGCCAGCATCTTTATTTACTACTGGTCCCATACCAACTACTGCTACTTTATGGTCAACGATTTTGCTTGCATCAATTCCTTGCTTTTCTTCTGCAAATACGTCTGAGTTACCAACTTGTACTGCGCCTTCTACAACTTTACTTAAACCAGTGCCGCTTCCGCCGCCTTGTACGTTAATAGTTGCACCAGAATTGTTATTCATATATTCACTCGCAGCTTCCTGAGCTAATGGCTGCAGCGCAGTAGATCCTACAGCTGTGATTGTTCCTGTTGCTCCAGATTTTGCAGCGCCAGTGCTGCCGTCTGTTGCTTTTGCACCATTGCCGGTGTTTGATTTACTTCCGCAGCCTGCTGCTACAAAAGCGAACAACAGCAACATACTGAACATAGCTATGAATCTTTTTTTCATTCTTCATTGCCCCCTAGTAGAGTTATAATTTTGTAACTTACATAGAATAAGATAAGCCCTGGGTATTAAGCCCGTGTTAATGAATTGTTAAGATATTGTAAAGTCGGAACCCTAATTATGAAGTTTCATGTCATTGAAACACCAAAAACTCTCTTTTTTTCGAGTTTATCTGCTTTTTTTCGACCGTATCCAACAAATTTCCACTAACACATTTTTATATCATTTCTCCTTTCTTTCCCCATTTTTCTTTATTACTTTAACCTCTTTATATAAAAAAATTCCTGATTCTTTGGAATCAACATCCATTTTCCGGGGACATTAGTTGGTATAAGACTATTTGGAGGTGCGAATATGCCCGCTAAATCAACGATTACCTCGAGTGAGCTAGGGACGCTTTGGATGACCTATCAGCAAAAAACGCTCACTCTTCATATGCTTGCCTATTTAATTGCCACAGCCAAGGATGATGATGCCAAGGCCATAATGGAGAATTTGTACGAAAAAATCAAGCCTTATATCCATAAAATTGAGACCATATTTCAAAATGAAAATGCGGTTGTTCCAATAGGATTTACAGAAGTGGATGTCAACAAGAGTGCCCCAGCCCTTTATGAGAATGGTATGGACATTCTTTGGCTTCGCTTAATGAAAGAAATCAGCATGGGAATGCATACACTCCATTTAAGCATGTCTACACGTGATGACATCATCCTACTATATCAAGAGCTTACGGCTCTCACACAGGAGGTTTACGCCAGCTGTACACAATACTTATTAAAAAAGGGCTTTTTGGCAACGCCTCCCTATGTCTCCATGCCAAATTCAGTTGAATTTGTTAAAAGTAAAAGCTATATGAGCGGATTTAATCTGATAGGGGATAAACGTTCCCTAAATACAGTAGAGATTGCCCATTTATACCATTCCATCGGATCCAATATCACCGGTATGCAGTTAATTATCAGCTTTGCCCAAACGGCTAAGGATCCAGAAATCAAGAAGTACTTTGTCAAAGGGAAAGAGCTGGCACAAAGCATTATCACGGCGTTCAGCAGTTTTTTCATAGAGAGTAACCTGCCAATACCCGTATCATCAGGCGGATCGATGACAACATCCACGGAGCCTCCTTATTCCGATAAATTTATGATGTACGTCGTCAGCCTTCTTTGCAGCTTCTCACTCGGCAGCAATGCATTGGGAACAGCCTTTAGCTTGAGAAATGATATTTCTGCAAAAGTTATGATCTCTGCAAAGGATGTCTTTGAATATGCACATGAAGGGGCCAAATTAATGGTGAAAAACGGATGGATGGAAGAGCCTCCTCAGGCAGAGGATCGAAACAAATTGAGTAAATAAGAAAAGCGGAGGCGCCTTGCTCATCGGCGTACGGATTCCGTAGTCTCTGACTGAGATAAAGGATACACAGCGAGGTACGAGCTGATGTTGACTTATCGTAGGGAGGAGACGGAGAAATCCGCTAGCCGATAGGCGCCGGAGCTAGACAATAAGAAAAGCGCAGGCGACTTGCTCATCGGCGTACGGATTCCGTAGTCTCTAACTGAGATAAAGGATACACAGCGAGGTACGAGCTGATGTTGACTTATCGTAGGGAGGAGACGGAGAAATCCGCTAGCCGATAGGCGCCGGAGCTAGACAATAAGAAAAGCGAGACGCCTTGCTCATCGGCGGACGGATTCCGTAGTCCCTGACCGAGATAAAGGATACACAGCGAGGTACGAGCTGATGTGGACTTATCGTAGGGAGGAGACGGAGAAATCCGCTCGCCGATAGGCGCCGGAGCTAGACAATAAGAAAAGCGAGACGCCTTGCTCATCGGCGTACGGATTCCGTAATCTCTGACTGAGATAAAGGATACACAGCGAGGTACGAGCTGATGTTGACTTATCGTAGGGAGGAGACGGAGAAATCCGCTAGCCGATAGGCGCTGGAGCTAGACAATAAGAAAAGCGGAGGCGCCTTGCTCATCGGCGTACGGATTTCAAAGTCCTCGACTGAGATAAAGGAAACTAGATGCTGACTTATCTTAGTGAGAGGACGCAGAAATCCGCTGGCAGATAAGCGCTGGAGCTAGACAGAGACTACACTCGCTAAATAATTTATTTAATGATGAATTTTATATACTCCTATCTTCCAAAAAAAACACCCAGCTCCGTCTACAAGAGCTGGGTGTTCCTATGCCTGGTATTTCGGAAGTGTAATCATAAAGGAAGTTCCTTTCCCCTCTTCACTCTCCACTTTAATATGGCCGTGATGCGATTCTACTAAATGCTTTACAATCGCAAGCCCAAGGCCAGTTCCGCCTGACTGCCGGGACCGGGCCTTATCCACACGGTAAAAGCGCTCAAATATGCGGGGAAGGTCCTTTTTTGAAATACCTATGCCGGTATCCTTGACATCCAATTCTACTTCCTGCCCCTTATCCATCACATCTACCGTAATAGTTCCTCCTTCTGGTGTGTAGGAAAGAGCATTCGCCACGAGGTTCAGAATAATTTGCTGAAGCCTGTCCTTATCAGCCTCCATCAGCAGGCTTTCCGTTTTAGGAAGCTCAATTTCAAGCTTTTTCTTATTCGCTTCTTCACGTAATGTGCTGACCGTTTCCAGTATCAGGTTTACAATATCCAGCTTGACAGGATTTAATGGCAGTTTGTGTTGTTCAATCTTAGAGAGATCCAGAATATCTGCAATTAGGCGGTGCAGCCGCTCGCTTTCTTCCAGCATGATAGTTAGAAAAGAACGTAATATCTCCTCATCATGCATCGCTCCATCCAAAAGCGTCTCCGCAAATCCTTTTAAGGAAGTAACAGGGGTTTTCAATTCATGTGATACGTTCGCAACGAATTCGCTTCTCATTTTTTCAAGCCTTCTGATTTCTGTGATGTCATGAAAGACAGTAATAACGCCTTTTATCTCCCCATTTTCACCGATGGACGGCGCCACATGCGCATCCAGTATTCTTTCAGCAGGAAAATAGACATGTACCTCTTCGTGGATGCTGACCCCTTCCTTCAGGCTGCGTCCAATCAGCTGGCTCAGCCCGAAATTTTTACCTGCCTCAATATGTAATTTACCCAGCAGCTGGTCATTCTTTCTAGCAATCATCTCTTCCATTGCCCGGTTAACAAGCATAATCCTTCCATCCGTATTGATCAGCATCACGCCGCTCACCATATTGGAGAGCACACCAGTCAGCCGCTGCTGATTTTCACGAATTTCTTCCATTTGCGTCTGCAGACTGCGGGCAAGCTCATTAACCGCATCCGAAAGCTGTTCCATTTCACCTGTCGTTTTAATGGTAACCCTACTTTTATAGTCCTTCTTTGTCAGCCTTTGCGCCACCTCAATGATGGCTTCAATCGGCCTTGTAAAGCCTTTTGCCATCCGGATTCCAATCAAAGCGGATAGGATAAGCGTAATCGCCATCGCCAAGCCGAAACTGATCCACAGATTTTTCAAGACCCTTTCAATGTTGTCAAGCGCAAAAGCCACTCGAACCACAGCAATGGTTTTCCCGTGATACACGAGAGGCTTGGCCAAATACATCATGCTGTAGCCCAGTGTTTTGCTGTATCTGATGGATTCGCTGCTTTTCTTGTGCTGCGCCACCACTCCCAGAAATTCAGGCCTTTTCGAATGATTTTCCATGGTTTCAGGGTCATGATTCGAATCTGCCAAGACCTTTCCCTTTAAATTAATGATAGTAATCCTTGGCTGATGGTCTTTGTAAAAATTCTCTATTTTCCCTTGAATGGCTGGAGATTCATCCAGCACTTCTTTAGGACTGACAACATTATAAACAAGGTCGGCATCCTGTGACAGCTGGTGCCTTGACATGTTCATATAGGTTTGCTTCATTACATCACCGATAAATAACCCTACACCCGCCAATACAACGGTAAGAAGAAGGAGAAAGGTGAGGGAAATTCGGAGCCAAAGCTTATTCATCCTTACATCCCTTCCATTTTATAGCCGAATCCCCTGACGGTTTTAATATATTTCGGCTGCCTTGTATCCTCTTCAATTTTTTCCCGCAGGTGGCTGATATGCACATCGACAATCCGGGTATCGCCTGCATAATCATAATCCCAGACCGCATCAAGCAGCTGATCGCGGCTTAATACTTTTCCATTATGATTGCCTAAATAAAGCAGCAGCTCGAATTCCTTAGGCGTAAGGACCAGCTTTTCACCTTTGAAATGGGCTTCAAATTGATCCGGATAGATTGCCAAATCACCGATGGAAATCAGCTTTTCATTCTTGCTGGTATCTTCCTCTTCTGTTTTTGCCCTTCTTAAAATGGCTTTGATTCTCGCCACAACCTCGCGAGGGCTGAACGGTTTTGTTAAATAGTCATCTGCTCCAAGCTCAAGGCCGAGGATTTTATCAAACTCATCTCCCTTGGCTGTCAGCATTAAAATAGGGGTTTTTATTTTTTCTTGGCGGAGCCTTTTACAGATTTCCATACCATCCATTCCCGGAAGCATTAAATCCAAGACAATCAGATCATGGGTTTCACCGGAAGCAAGCTTGTACCCTTCTGTTCCGTTTAAAGCTGTTTCAACTGTGAAGCCTGCTTGTTCAAGATTAAATTTTAATAATGTTACAATCGATGGCTCATCGTCTACTACTAAAATTCTGCTCACTTTATGCCCCTCCAAAAATACTCTTTTTCTTCATTGTAGTCTGTAAAGATGGGTATGTCACCCTTCAAAATAACTCAAGCGCTTACAATCAGGTGGTAATTAGATATATTTTTGCATCGGCTCAGTTGCTCTGCCTTTTGATTTCCGATGAGTGTATATGTTTTTTGCATGTGGATGAGGAGAATTTTTGCCGTATGCTCGTACAGGGGGCTGCCTCATATTTCGCTTTTCTATGCAGGAGTCGCGCAAATTGCACTTCAATCAAACTTTGGGTTCAAGTCTACTCAGATGCAACAGAGCCATGAGAATGTGCCATGATCATCCTGCTGGTTGATTTTCGCTGCAGGTACTCGCTTTCCTCGGGACGGCCGGGAGCCTCCTCGCCGCAAGCTCCTGCAGGGTCTCCCTAAGTCCGCTTTTCCCGCAGGAGTCTCGTACCTTCCGCTCCAATCAACATTAAGTTCAAGTCTACTTCGGATGTAACAGAGTCAAGGAAAGTGCCCTGTTCTCCTGCCAGTTGATCTCCGCTTGCAGACACTCATTTTCCGCGGGGCGGCCGGCTCCTTCGGGATTTTTGCTTACTTAACATGGTTTTTGGAAGTACACATCCAATCATTTCTCGGGGATTGCGATTTTTTTGTTAGTATTTACGTAATTTTCTTCAGTCAACCGCTTTACGTAATTAGCTAAGCAAAGAAAAAAAGCTGAGCACTTATTGTGCTGCAGCCTGTTCACGAATAATATATTTACAATGCTTTCCGCCCTTTGCCATACAGCAGGCTTGCTCTATTTGGTCCGTTTGTAAAACCTTTTTAAATAACGATTGCTCACATGCACATGCTTTTGTGTAACGATGTGCGACTTCAAAAATCGGGCAATTGTATTCTATCAGCTCATACTCCCCGTTTCCTTTATCTTCCCACTCCACCATATAACCATTTTCATTTTGAATTTTTGCCAGCTCTGCGACTCTCTCTGCCAAATTTTTATCTTCGATCCGATCTTTGTATTTCTTTTCCAGTCTTGTTTCTCTCTTTTCAAATAAAGAATCAATCATTTCCGGTCCGTTTATTTCTTCGATATCCTGAAGAAAGTCAACGGTTATGCTGGAATAATTCTTAGGGAACCACCCCTCTCCCTGCTTGGTTAACCCATACAGCTGGACAGGCCTCCCCATATTCTGGCGGATGGTCTCAGTCTCAATGAGACCATCGGCTTCTAATTTATTCAAATGCCTGCGGATAGCCATACCAGTGATTCCCAGGTGCGCTTCAAAGTCCGTCACGCTCAGCTTTTTATACTTTTTAATAAGATACAAAATCTCTTCTTTTGTAGGAGCTTGTTTTGTCATTTGTCCACCCCTTCTCCCATTACCAGGATCCATTTTCTTCAAGTATAGCAGGTTTTTAAACAAAAATATATAAAAAGTCACAGTAAGCCATTTGCTATGACCGCTACTAAAAAATACTATATTTTGGAATTCAAAATTCATATTGATTTAATAAAAAATAGTTATGATAAGTAAATAAGGTGTTTAGCTGTATGTTAAAATAATAATACAATGGCTAATATTATAAAAAGGCTGAAAACACAAACTACGAACTCTGCATCATCAATAACTATTTTATTTTTCATCTGAAAGGAGCATGTTGATTATGGCTTATGTCATTACAATGCCTTGCCGCAATGAAAAAGCGGCTGAATGTGTGGAAGTGTGCCCGGTTGACTGTATAGCAGAAGGAAAAGACCAATACTATATCGACCCTGATATTTGTATCGATTGTGGTGCTTGCCAGGCGGTATGTCCCGTTGATGCCATCTTTCATGAGGAAGAGCTTTTGGACGAAGACCTCCCATCACTGGAAAAAGCAAGAGAATTCTTTACAAGCTAACCCGAAATGCGGAAAGCGCCTGCCTATCGGCGACCAGCATAAGACAAGGCGGCTAGAAGGTTTGCTCTTTAATCTTCTAGCTGACTTGGTTTATGACCTCGAGCCGATGGCGCTTGGAGCTAGACAATCAGAAAAGCGCAAGCGCCTTGCTCATCGGCGTACGGATTCCGTAGGCTTCGACTGAGATAAAGGATACACAGCGAGGTACGAGCTGATGTTGACTTATCGCAGGGAGGAGACGGAGAAGCCCGCGAGCCGATAGGCGCTGGAGCTAGACAATCAGAAAGACGGGAGGAGCTTCGTGATCGGCGTGCGGGTACCGTAGGGTGGGCCTGAGATCAAGGATACACAGCGAGGTACGAGCTGATGTTGCCTTATCGCAGGGAGGAGACGGAGAAGCCCGCGAGCCGATAGGCGCTGGAGCTAGACAATCAGAAAGACGGGAGGAGCTTCGTGATCGGCGTGCGGGTACCGTAGGGTGGGCCTGAGATCAAGGATACACAGCGAGGTACGAGCTGATGTTGCCTTATCGCAGGGAGGAGACGGAGAAGCCCGCGAGCCGATAGGCGCTGGAGCTAGACAATCAGAAAGACGGGAGGAGCTTCGTGATCGGCGTGCGGGTACCGTAGGGTGGGCCTGAGATCAAGGATACACAGCGAGGTACGAGCTGATGTTGCCTTATCGCAGGGAGGAGACGGAGAAGCCCGCGAGCCGATAGGCGCTGGAGCTAGACAATCAGAAAGACGGGAGGAGCTTCGTGATCGGCGTGCGGGTACCGTAGGGTGGGCCTGAGATCAAGGATACACAGCGAGGTACGAGCTGATGTTGCCTTATCGCAGGGAGGAGACGGAGAAGCCCGCGAGCCGATAGGCGCTGGAGCTAGACAATCAGAAAGACGGGAGGAGCTTCGTGATCGGCGTGCGGGTACCGTAGGGTGGGCCTGAGATCAAGGATACACAGCGAGGTACGAGCTGATGTTGCCTTATCGCAGGGAGGAGACGGAGAAGCCCGCGAGCCGATAGGCGCTGGAGCTAGACAATCAGAAAGACGGGAGGAGCTTCGTGATCGGCGTGCGGGTACCGTAGGGTGGGCCTGAGATCAAGGATACACAGCGAGGTACGAGCTGATGTTGCCTTATCGCAGGGAGGAGACGGAGAAGCCCGCGAGCCGATAGGCGCTGGAGCTAGACAATCAGAAAGACGGGAGGAGCTTCGTGATCGGCGTGCGGGTACCGTAGGGTGGGCCTGAGATCAAGGATACACAGCGAGGTACGAGCTGATGTTGCCTTATCGCAGGGAGGAGACGGAGAAGCCCGCGAGCCGATAGGCGCTGGAGCTAGACAATCAGAAAGACGGGAGGAGCTTCGTGATCGGCGTGCGGGTACCGTAGGGTGGGCCTGAGATCAAGGATACACAGCGAGGTACGAGCTGATGTTGCCTTATCGCAGGGAGGAGACGGAGAAGCCCGCGAGCCGATAGGCGCTGGAGCTAGACAATCAGAAAGACGGGAGGAGCTTCGTGATCGGCGTGCGGGTACCGTAGGGTGGGCCTGAGATCAAGGATACACAGCGAGGTACGAGCTGATGTGGGCTTATCGCAGGAGGAGACGGAGAAATCCGCTAGCCGATAGGCGCTGGAGCTGGACAATCCGAAAAGCGGAAGCGCCTTGCTCATCGGCGTACGGATTCCGTAGTCTCTGACTGAGATAAAGGATACACAGCGAGGTACGAGCTGATGTTGACTTATCGCAGGAGGAGACGGAGAAATCCGCTAGCCGATAGGCGCTGGAGCTGGACAATCAGAAAAGCGGAAGCGCCTTGCTCATCGGCGTACGGATTCCGTAGGCTTCGACTGAGATAAAGGATACTCAGCGAGGCCGATAATAGAAAGAGCACTGGTTCCTCATGGGGCTAGTGCTCTTTTTTATGAGTGCGTTGAGCGGTTTGCAACATTTATTCGCTTTTCTGCAACATTCCTTTGAATTTCTGCAACATTTATTCGCTTTTCTGCAACATTTTCCGTAAAAATTGCTACATTTATCCTAAATTATGCAACGTTCTTTTTACGAAGACCATTTTCCACTGTTCCCTTATCCCCCATCCAACATTTCCGCACACAAAAATCCCTCCTGTTCTTTATTCAGGAGGGATTTTTGTGAATTTCCCACCAAACATGTTCTGAATTCCCCGTTTACCGGCTAAAACTTTGCTAAAGTGCAGATTTAATTCCCGTAAAACTTAGCAACCCTGAAACTCCAGTCCTATTGCCCTACTCCATCCACTCTGTGTGCAGCGCCTGCTTCAGTAATTTCCGCTCTCTTTCCTGGTGCTTTTTAGAAAGGTTGTCCTCCGTGTAGGAGTAGATGCCGCTGCCCGTTTTGGCACCGAGTTGATTTTTTTGGACATGTATATTGATAAGATCGGGAGCACTCTCCTCCGTGGATAGCTCCGGGGAAAGCTGATCAAGGACGCGCTTCCAGGTGTCCAAACCCCCGAAATCGGCTATTTCAAACGGGCCGGAAACACTCCAACGGAAACCGGGTCCTGCCGTAACCGCCTTATCAATTTCCTCTGCACTGGCCACTCCTTCTGCCAGTAAATGAAAGGCTTCCCTCATTAATGCAGCCTGCAGCCGATTGGCAATAAATCCGGGTGTTTCCTTTTTTAACTCGACAGGCACTTTGCCAATTTTCTTCATTAACTCGATTGTTTCTTTTACTGTGTTACTGTTAGCACTTTCACCTTTTACTATTTCCACAAGAGGCACCGTTTGAGCAGGATTGAAGAAATGTGTAATAATCATGCGTTCCGGCCTCTGGCTTTTTTCCGTTAATTTTGAAAGAGGAAAAGTAGAGGTATTGGATGCGATGATAGCATTAGCAGGTGCAAGCTCATCCAGCTCCTGGTATATGGACCATTTTAGTTCAAGGATTTCAGGAATAGCCTCAATAATAAAATCAGCTGTTTCTACACATTCCTTGAGACTTGTGCAAAGCGATATTCTTGATAGGGTTTCAGCCTTTTTTTCCTCTTGTAACACCGCTTCCTTTACAAGCAATGAAAGATTTTGATCTATTTGACTAAAAGCTTTTTTTAATAGTCCCTCGTTTAAATCATAAAGAAAAACTTGATGGCCCTTTAAAGCGAAAATTTGGGCAATGCCATGCCCCATAACACCAGAGCCAATTACTGAAATCGTTTTCATTTTTATGCTCACTTCCCTTTTTAATAGACTATTTCTACAAAAAAGAGAAATGTTCCTTCCATGGCTGTTGATTTCCATACCAGACACTTGCTTTTCGTCGGGCGGCTCGGGATTCTCGTGTAAACATTCCCCTCACCATTGGCTTTAACAGAACCAAAAAAAGCCTCTTCCCCAATGGAAAATGGCTTTTTCTAGTAGAGCTGGCCAGCATTTTTGACAGGATCAAGAGAGCGTATTTCCACCTTCGATTTTGGACATAGCCTCGTGAATTTTTTCCTGAACCCCTTCGTCCTGTCCTTTCAGGTCATCCAAAGTTATCTGGCCGTTTCGCAGCCGGTCAGCCAAATAATTAATTTGTTCCTCCATTGAAACAGGCAGTTGAGATGTTAAATACATTTGCTTTAGTTCATCTCCCAATTGCTTCTCCTGGACCATTTTCAATCGCTCCTTTAAAGGATTATTTTGGCACTGACTTATTTTTTGCCATTTTTTCTTATTTATGTAAGGAACAAAAATCTTAAAGGAGGACCGGAGCACTATTCTGTTTGCAAAGCCTGCCACTCTTTATTCAAATGACCATATATGACCCGGTCGTGAAACTCTCTATTTAAAAACTCATAATCCCGGATGGTTCCTTCTTTCTTAAATCCCACTCTTTCTGGAATGGTACGGCTCCTGAGATTTTTCTCAGCTACATTTATTTCAACTTTATTCGAATCTAAATCTAAAAAGGCATGGCGGATAAATAGAGCACATAAATTGCTTGCAAGTCCTTTTCCCTAATCGATAGGCGCTTAAACTAGGCAATGCATTATTTTTTATCCCTTAAAAAAAACGCCGAAAGGGCAGTCAAAATGATCAATTTTTGCTTGTTTTCACTTTTTTTAAACGCTTCTCGTCCTTTTCCACTTCATTAAAATACCATCCCAAGCTCATATAACCAGCTATTGATAAGATTCCTGCCACGATTTCTGCCCAGATCATCTGCATCCCCCTTAGCTTAATGAAGTCTCAATTCTATTTTACAGTTTTTGCCTTATGATAGGAAGTCTTTTGGTATTGTTTACTGCTATTCTGCCCAAATCAAATTTTTATTGATGTACCAGTGTGCTGCTATTCTCCCAATAGGTTCTCCGTCATTCAAACATGATTGAAATAGCGCTATACACTAATAACAACGCCATGACGATGTTAAACTGACTTCGGTATTGAGTAAGAAATTTTTGAAAAACCGATCCACAAACACCCCATAGTGACGTTGCGGCCAAGCCAATAAAGGCTAATAACAAGGAAAAGATAAGCAGGCTCACGTTAGAGTGATAATTCGGAATGATAAAAGTAGATATAGTGGTTAAACCATATAAAATGGCTTTAGGATTGATAAACTGTAAAAGCACCCCTGCCAAAAAGTTGCTCTTAAAATTTGTATCCGCATTGGCCTTAGATTTATTCTTAAGCATCTTAAATGCTAAATACAGCATATAAACGGTGCCTAACAAAGTCATGCCAAACTCAATCTTGGGAATAAAGTCCTTCAGCAAAAGATTAAAATAACTGCACAGTTCCATTATGACAAAGAATCCAATTCCTACACCGATACAAAATCGAAATGCCTTTTTAAAGCCAAATTGATGGGCAAGGCCCATTGCCATAATATTATTGGGACCAGGAGTAAATGAGGCAACAAAAACATACAGCAAGAATGGTATGATATGCATAAAGAACAACCCCTTCATATGTTATAATGACCAGAAAAACCAATATAACGTTTAAATTGTACTTTATCATTGTATATTATAGACGTTATAGAGCACAAGAGGAGAGTAACTTAAAATGGAAGATGTCCAGTTAATTATTGCACGAAATTTAAAGGCCTTTAGAGATAAAAAAAAGCTAAGCCTTGAACGGGTGGCAGAGCTTACGGGAGTCAGCAAAACCATGATCGGCCAAATCGAAAGAGGGGAATCAAGCCCGACCATCACCACGGTGTGGAAAATTGCAAATGGGCTAAAAATCTCTTTTACCTCTCTTATCAATAATCCACAGCCGGATACAATTGTTGTTCAGAAAAGTGATGTACAGGTCTTGTCCGAGGATGATGGAAAATATCGTGTATATCCCTATTTTCCTTTTCAAGAGAATAGACGATTTGAAATGTATTCTGTGGAAATTGAAAAAGAGGGAGCTTTGGAGTCAGAACCGCACACAGAAGGGACAGAAGAATATATAACAGTATTCGAGGGGCAATTAAACATAGTTGTAAATGGAGAAGAATTTCACCTGCTTCCCGGGGATTCAATCAAATTCAAAGCGGACAGGTCCCATATTTATCGGAATGAGGGAGACTCAATCGTTCAATTAAGTATGGTCATATACTATCCTGAGTAAATCCTTGTTTTTAAAAAAACAGGGATTTTCTCCTTTTAAAAGGATGTGCGGCCATTTATTTTCCAGCATTTTAATGCATTTTTCCTGTAGTTCAATTTAACAAGGGCATTCTCTAATAAACACCGACACGAAAAAGAGCCAAGATCTCCTGGCTCTTCTCCTCTACAATAGGATTCACAATTACTGCAGTTCTGTATACACCACTAAACGGTTCGATCTTTCAGTGGTCACAGGATTATACTTGCCTTCACAGGTAATTAAATTCAGCATGCGGCTGTAGGTATAGCCGAATATTTGATCAATAGGAGCATTATTTCGCGGATAGACAGCAAGCCTTTTGACAACAAATGTAAGCTTCTTGCCTTTGCTATCCAATATATAAAGCTTATCACCCGGTTTTAGCTTGTTTAAATGATAAAATACGGCTGGATTCACAGTATCATCCACATGCCCATCAATCACTGCATTGCCTTGATCTCCGGGCTTCGTTCCGTCTTTATACCAGGCTACCGTTTTGCTGCCTTTTGGAACTCCGACCTTCCCACTCGGAAGCAAGCCCACTTTGTCTACAGAGGCTTTTACATGAATCGCAGGAATTTCCAATGTTTCGGGAATCACTCCTGCTGGTTCCTCAGATTCTGCCTGAGAAACGGCCATTTGTGCAGGTGCTTTCAGCATCGATACTGCAACCGGCTGTTTGTGTACTTGTACAGATTTATCTGTACTGGCACTTTCTTTTTTGGCATTCATACTGCTGGTACAGCCTGCAAAAACGGCTGTTACAAGCAGTATGCATACTATCACAGCTAATCGTTTCATTTCACTCACCGCTCTTATTCATATTCTTAAAGGGCTGTTTACCTGAAATAATATTTACAGCTCTATACGAAAACCTTTTAAAAATAGTAGAGGAACTCCCCTCCTATTCCATAGCTGTTATCTTAGTTTGTTTTTTTTCTGCGTATCATCATGGCTGCAAGGATAGAGGATAACGCAAGCCCGATTACTGTCCATTCCGCCACCGTATTGGTGCTGTTATGCTCAGCAGGCGGTGTCAATCCTGTTTTAGGCATTTTGGAAGGCATGCTGCTTTCAAATTTACTTGGGAATTGGCTGACAATGGCGCTGGCAAGACCCTGGCCTACCATAAACATATGCATGTACGCTGTGTTCACCTCAGAGTAAGTGGCAGTGTAATTTCCAGCTTCATAGCTGTTAAAGGCATACAATAGCTCGTCGACGTGAGTTTTTAATCCTGCTTCTAAATCGGCAACCTTTAATCGTCCTCCAGTAGCCGTTGATAGGAATTGGGCTTGTTTTACCCGATAGGAATTAAGATTACTGATCGCCATATCCTTGCCTTTTGTATCCTTATTACCTGTCGCTTTTACATAATCCACGAAATATCCGATATGGCTGCTCCAAATTTGTTGGAATTGTTTCCCTGCAGCACTTCCATAAACGGAAGCAATTGCGTTGGATAAATCCATCGTATTATTATTTAATGCGGCAGCGGCAGCCTGGAAATCCTTCGCTCCATCTCCGCCTTTTTGCATCGCGGTAATCGCAAGAGCGGCATGTTCAGACAACAGATAGTTTAATTTTTCACGAAGCTCAACGGCTGGTGTGTCTACCGTTGAATGATTGAATTTAGAAGGAAATTGCTGCGTGATCGCCCATGAGAGCCCTTTTCCTGGTGTATACATATGGCTGATGGCTTCTCTGACGTTCATATAAGCAGCTGTATAATTCCCAGCGACATAATTGTTAAATGCATCAAGAAGATCTTGTACATGCATCTTAAGGCCTTCTTCAAGCTGTGCTGCTGACAATCTTCCTCCTGTTGCTTTGGAGAAAAAGTCTGCTTGTGTAATGGTGTATGAATTCAGGTTTTTCATCGCTTTTTGCTTGGCAGCATCATTTTTAGCGACTGTTGCTTTTACATAATCCACGAAATATCCGATATGGCTGCCCCAAATTTGTTTAAACTGCATGCCGGCTTGTTCTCCATATACAGATGCTACCGCCTTACTTAAATTGTCGGTGTTTTGGTTTAATGCATTTGCAGCTGCTTGAAAATCCTTTGCACCTTTTGCACCCTTCTGCATTGTAATAATAGCAAGATATGCATGCTCGGATAACAGGCTGTCCAAGTCAGCCCGTAAATTAGCTGCCGGTGATGCAATTGAAGCAGATGGTGACATCATCATATTGCCATTCATTGTGCTGGCAGATGCACTGATTGATCCTGCAGCCGGAATAAGAAGTGATAGACTTAAGGGTACACTCACCAACGTTTTCTTTACATTAATATTCATGAAAAACACTCCTTTTAATTTGTATTTACTCTAGTAACGAAAGGAGTTCAGATTTGGATCACACTAAAATGAATTTTTTCTTAAAAAATCTTTGAAATGTCATTTTGGGGAAAGCTATTGTATGGGAACTTGCTTGCGTTTAAGCAGGCGGTGAAGATTTTTTTCAGTTTTTCAACCTGGTAAATGGGTATCATAAACGCGATGAAGGTCTTACGTTAACGTCAGTCACAATTTGGTAAACAAACTTCAGACTGGTGTGGAAAACAATCTTAAGATCCTTCTGTCCAGCTGAATCAGGTCTGATTGCTTCCTCTATTTTTCTTATGAAAATAGGTGCTTTACAATTTCTTTTGTTGAGGGTACTATCATGAAATAATACACTCACAATTTTAATAGGAGGAAAAGGGATAAAATAGCCCATTTGGATGAGAGTTATTTTTTAAAGAGCGATTGTTCAGTTTTCCTTTTAAAAAAGAAGAATAAGAATATAATACATATGACTCTTTTATTTTAAAGGCTGAACAGAATAGCTTATACGCCAGCCAATTTTTACTTCCTACAAAAAGGAGCTAGACAACGTGCACATAACGCAAATATTAGAACCAATTTTTATTATTTTGGCCATTATTGCCATTTGGTTTGCCATTTCTAATTTTATAAGTGTTAAACGGGTTTTAATTGGGCGTCCGATGAGAACCGCGGAATTGAACGCACAGCATAATAAATTAATCTGGTTTATTGCCCTGCCGATCCTTTCTGCTGATTTATACTCATCTGTAGCGTACGGCCCCGAATCCGGAATGACAGAGCTTGTGGGCCTTGGTCCCAGCGCTAAGTGGATGATCATTCCCATTACGACTGCAACAGTAGTGCTGCTGATCATTTTAATCCTTTCCTATATTATGGGAATTCTTGCTTACCCAAATGGCGGGGGAGCCTATGCCATTGCCAAAGATAATTTTAAGCAGAAATGGGTTTCGCTAATCGCTTGCAGTTCGTTACTGGTCGATTATGTTTTAACAGTGGCTGTGTCCGTTTCAGCGGCGATCGAAGCAGTCTCTTCTGCCTATCCGGTTGTTGCCCCTTATGAAACCATCATGGCCATTGTATGTGTATTCATTTTATTGGTTGTTAACCTTCGCGGTGTGGCAGAATCCGCAAAAATACTGGCTTGGCCTACCATTGGTTTTGCCGTTTGTATGCTTTTATTAATTTTCACCGGTCTCTTTAATGAGGTGCAGCACGGCTTTGTGCAAAAAGCCACCCCGCCATTCGGATCTGTGCCTAAAGGGTTAAGTGTCTTATTAATTTTAAAAGCCTTTAGCTCTGCTTGTTCAGCCTTAACAGGGATTGAAACGATCTCGAATGCAGTTCCTGTCTTCAGGGATCCAAAACAGAAAAATGCCATTAAGACCTACATTGCTCTTGGCGTTGTGACATCCATCACCCTGCTGGGGTTTGCCTTTCATTTATATGTAAAAGGAATTACACCAAACCCGAACAATACCATGCTTTCACAATTAACAGAACTATATTTCGGCCATGGCATTATCTATCAATTGATTATCTGGTTTACCTTTATTGTTTTAATTTTGGCAGCGAATTCTACCTTCACAGGCTTTAGCCAGCTCGCAGCGATTGTAGCGAAGGATGGCTTCCTGCCGCGCGGGTTAACCAACCGCGGAGACCGCTTGGGATATTCCAATGGGATTATTGCTCTTGCTGCTACTGCTAGTATTTTGATTATTGCATTTCAGGCTCATACAAATGCCTTGATTCCTTTATATGCAATCGGCGTGTTCCTGTCCTTCTCCATTGCCCAGTTCGGTCTTGTAAAGAGATGGAAAAGAATAAAGGGACCACATTGGAAGACGAAACTCACCATTAATATAGTTGGGGCCATTGTCACATCCATTGTTGCCATCATATTTGGAGTGACGAAATTCACAAGCGGAGCCTGGATTGTGTTAATCATTATCCCGATTCTGATTTTCTTCTCACTTTCAATCTACAGGCATTACGAGGATGTAGCGGATGAATTAAGGATTGATCTCAAGACCATCCATCCGAAAGCAAACCAGGTTATTTCCCTTGTACTGGTATCCGGTGTTCATCGTGTCGTTAACAGCACCCTTTCCTTTGCGAAAAGTATTACGGATGATCCGCTCGCGGTTTATATAGGATTTGACGATACCTCGATTGATAGGATGGAGAAAAAATGGGAGGAATGGGGCTCACCATGCCGTCTCGTTACCTTGAAAAGTAAATACCGCTCCGTCCTAGAGCCGCTCATCCGATTAATACGGATCATAGAGGAACGGAAAGCAGAAGACGATCATATCCAAATTATTATCCCTCAGTTTATTTCAAGAAAATGGTGGCACAATTTATTGCACAACCAAACAGCCATTTTACTGAGGATTTGGCTTTTAAAGCATAAAGACATCGTGATTACAACGGTTCCATATCATTTGAAAAAATAATGACTTGAAAGCGCAATGAGCGTACGGATTTCATCTTCTTCCACTGAGACGGAGAATTCGATAGGCGCTAGAGTAGTTAATAAATTCTAGAAAAACAGGGCTGCATATGCGGCCCTGTTTTATAGTTGTTGTATGCAAATAATAGAAGTGAATACTCCCAGTATCATGCCTTTGTAAACTGAGATTGTGAAGGTTTTGATTAAGTTGAATGCTTCTTAATAGGGTTATGGTCGTTTATTCACCCGATGAAGGACTTTTCTTGCTTTGCCCGTGCTCCTTTGGGCCTTCATTCACCTGATGAAGGACTTTTCTCCCTTTGCTCATGCTCGTTTGGGCCTTCATAGACCTGATGAAGGATTTTTCTTGCTTTGCTCGTGCTTGTTTGGTCCTTCATCCATCCGATGAAGGACTTTTCTCCCTTTGCTCATGCTCGTTTGGGCCTTCATCCGCCCGATGGAGAGCTGTTCTCCCTTTACACCTACACCAATTCGAATGAGGGCGAGAATGTAAACAGGCAGCCAAATAAGTACAATTTGGTTGCCCGGTTTAAAATTTATATACGCATCTTGACCTTAAATCTATAAGATTAGCAGGCCCTCTCTTTTTCAGCTTTACTAAGCATTCGTGACATATATGATTGTTTGTAAGTCTTGGAAAAATTCTTTCCTGCTCCTAAAGCGGATGATTAAAACGAATAGCCTTCCCCGTCATCCGGTAGCAGAATGCTTTTCGAAAGGCCTTTGTCTTCAATAAATGCTTTCAATTCATCCCTTGATAATAAACAGTGGTTAAGCGACTCCATATGAACCACGACGATTTTGGCAGCGGGTGCAGCTTGCTGGGTTTTATAAATATCTTCTTTTGTCATGGTAATGTGTCCTCCCTCTAAGTACTGTGCAGCACCTCCATTCACGACAATGATCTGAGGTTTTGATTGTTGGATCGCCTCCTCGACATCCTGGCACCAGATCGTATCCCCAGCCACATACAAAGTCTTTTCATCAGGATGCTTAAAAATGAGCCCTGAGACTTTTCCGGTCCTTTTCGTGATCTCCCCTATCCCATGCTGTCCATTCGTTCTCTGTATTTTTATCTCTCCTAAATGAACCGTTTTTTGCAGATCTCCTACATTGACAAATCCATATCCCCTAACCGTTTCTGCATCAGCCTGATTTTGTGTAAAGATAGCTATATCTTTTGGGAGTGCATGTATTGCTGTTTGGTCAAAATGGTCTGGGTGCAAATGTGTCACCAAGACCGCATCGGCCTGTATAATTTCATCTATAGGTAAAGGCAGCGGAACAAGCGGATTGGCTTTCTCCTGATTAGGAGTATTGGAAAAAGGGGGCATAGAACCTTTTTCAGCCAAAAAAGGATCAATTAAAAACCTCTTGTCGGCATAGTCTAGAACAAGTGTGGCATTTCTTATTAATCTAATATTCATACTTGTCTCCTCCTTTTTGTATCTTTCTTATATAGTATAAAATAAAGGAAAGATTCCTTTACATAGATTAATGAAAGTGTTTTTCAACCTACACTTGAATTTTGAAAGGAGTTAAAAATGGACAGCACAGACAGAAGAATAGTAGAAGAATTATCGGCTTGCGGACGAATCACCATGAAGGAGCTGGGCAAAAAGGTTCATTTAACGGGGCAGGCCGCTGCAGCCAGAGTCTTAAAGCTTGAAGCAGAAGGCTTTATTGAAGGATATACGGTTAGAATCAACGAACTGAAAATGGGCTACAACGTTCATTGTTTTATCAATATTTATACGAAAGGCATGGAGCACACAGATTACCTATCCTTTTTAAAAGAACACCCTTCAAATGTCATTCATAATTTTAAAATCAGCGGTGAAGGATGCTATCTTCTCGAATGCCGTTTTCACTCCCCAGCAGATCTCAATTCTTTTTTAAACGAGCTGAACCAGCTTGCAAACTACAAGCTTTCGATTGTCATTGACAGATGAAGACTTTGCTTCCTCTGCGTACCCTTTTAGCGAAGGACAGTCTGTAGGTCTTCAGCTGAGATAAAATTGACAGCTTTTCAATGATGACTTAACGCAGGGAGGAGACGGGAAGTCTGCTGGTCGCTGGGTTTGGACTCATTGCTTTTTTGCCCTTCCAGCCCGGAGCTGGAAGTCCAATCATTCCGTTACTTAAATGGCAGGATTCTTAAAGATCGGGAAGCAATCCTGCGCACTCCCATTATACAGGGTTTACTGAACAGCTTACCTATTTATCGTATTTTCAAGTTAACTATGGTAGTGTTTAACCATTATCTATTATTTTCAGAAAGAAAGGTGTATCACTCATATGGCTGAACAACACTCTATTCTAAATCACGACTGGGAATTATTAGTGCAGGCTTTGAATGCCTCGCAAAGCGGAATTGTCATTACTGATCCGGATTTGGATGACAATCCGATTATTTATGTCAATGAGGGGTTCACCCGGATTACTGGGTATGAAGCGGAGGACATTCTGGGAAAAAACTGCCGGTTTTTACAAGGGCAGCTTACAAAGAACGATGATGTAAAAAAGATCAAGCAGACACTGGAGAATTTCACATCCGTCTCTCTGACTCTATTAAATTATCGTAAAGACGGCGAGATTTTCTATAACCAATTGACAATCGATCCTGTCTATAATGATAAAGAACAAAAATATTATTTTTTCGGAGTTCAAAAAGATATTACCAATGAAGTTCTGTACCAGCAAAGGCTTGGTGATGCATTGGCTGAAATCGAACAATTATCCACACCCATTGTTCCACTCGAAGAAGGGATTTCCATTGTTCCCTTGATAGGAATTCTATCAGATAAACTGGTAGACATCCTCTTTTCTACCTTAGCCAGCTATAAGGCTTTGAGTAGCCACCATACTCTTTTAATTGATCTTTCCGGCTTAGTTAGTTACCTACGATGAGCGGTTCGCTTATCATATCTCTACCATCTACGACTGGCTGAAGCTCATGGGGATTGAATTGATCCTATCCGGAATTTCTCCTGAAATGTCTATGCACCTCATTCAGTATAAAGAAAATTTACTGCGAATCCGTATATTCCCAAATACACAAACCGCTTTGGCACAGGTCCCAAAATAACATCCAGTTTTTCAGCATCTAAGGTGCATCTTCTGCAGGGCACTTTATCTCTTTTGCACACTTTATTGTTGTTAGAAAACAACTTGTGGACACATATGAAATGATATCCGCAAACACAAACAATATCCGAATGATTGAATGTACGTAAGCCTTGTGAAAAACTTGCGGCAGCCATCTTAGCTTTGCAAACATCCCTTGAGCCCCTGCCGTTCTATTTCTTCTCTTTTTCTATACGCTGATTCGATTCTAACAAAAGGAAGGCACATACAAGCAGAACAGCGGCTATCCAAATAGCGCGGTTTTCCAAATGCATAGTCAAAATTCCTCCGCCTAACGCACCGAATAAGAAAGAGCCAATAATGGTGTAGAATTTAAGAGCCTGTCCGGCTGCTTCTTTATTTTTTTCCATCATGGCCCGATATGCAGCTTGAGTAGCGGTCCTAAGGTTTCCAGTAGTCATTGTTGTATTATAGGACCAGGTAATCAGCTTTCTAAAGGATGATACCTGAAGCGATGCGACAAAGGAAATCACCACCGTAACAATGATATTCGGAATACCCTCAGGCAGCATGCCAACTATAATCAATACAGCGATTTCAAGCAGCAAGATGGCACGTGCAGGGAGCTTGAACAGCTTTTTCATACGGGGACTTTTAAAGCTTTCCACGACCCCGACACCGAGGACGAATGCCAGTATAGGCGGAATATGAAGGAGTGCCTGTGTCCAATTGCCTTGGGCAATCTTGATTCCAAGCAACACGATATTGCCGGTTTGGGCATTTGCAAACACGCCCCCTCTGCTTAAAAAGGTATAAGAATCCAGATATCCTCCAACAATCGCAAGCAAGATTCCTAGATGCAGGGATTCAGATGTCAGCCTCGGCACCCTCGCAGCCATTCTTCCTTTCCTGATGCTTATTCTTCTAAACCTCATACCAGATGTTCTTTGATTTTCTTTTTCTTCCAATTCTTTCACTTCCATTCTGCAGTACATTTTCTTTAGGGGAGGCTCTTTTCGTAAACTTTGTTGCTATTGAACACAAAAATATCAATTTAAATATATGTTTAGTATTAAAACTATGTAAGTAGAGACCCTGCAAAGGAGGCTCCGTTGCCGCCATTGGAGAGCGAGTGCCTATACCGGAAATCAACCAGCAGGATGTTCATGGCACTTCCCATGCCTCAAATACATCTAATGTAGATTTGAATCCAAAGTTGATTGAAGCGGAAGGTACGAAACTCCTGCGGGAAAAGCAGGCTTAGGGATACCCCGCAGGAGCTTGCGACGAGGAGACTCCCGGCCGCCCCGCGGAAAGCGAGTGCCTGCAGCGGAAATCAACCAGCAGGATTAACTAAGCCTTTATTTTAGTACTTCTATAGTACTCTGTCCATGCAACTACTATTTGAGCATTATACAGTTTTTAAAAAGCAGCAAGGGCCGGATCAAGATCAAAAAAACCACGGAGAGCTTACTCCGCGGTTTCGTTTAACATCATAAATATTTGGTTATTGACGACACCTAAGGATTTGACTCCATTTTGAATATTGGAGAAAAGAACAACGTATTTGGTGCCCCTTAATCCAAAGCTGTTCAATAAGTTATACCCAGGGAGTACTCCGTGATCGGAATAGCTGCCAGGATCATGATAGATTCCCAGCCCGTAATGATGGAATCTAGGTGTAAACACCTGCCTCAGGCTTAATGGAGATAAGAGCTTTCCAGTATAAAGCGCCTTATCAAACTTGTACATATCGTATGGTGTGGAATAAATATCGCCGCAGCCGAATAGCTCGGACATATCCGGAAGCCCCGGAGAAATCAGCTTATTATTTTTTTTCTTATAGCCGATCGATTGATATTTTTCCTGATAAAATTGATCGCCGAAACCAGTATGTTTCATCCCGGCTACATTAAATATATTCGTTTGAACATAGTGTTGCAGCGTATCGTTTGTCACTTTTTCTAAAATATAGGCAAGAATCGAATAGTTTGAATCACTATACAGCCATCTTGTCCCTGGTTTGAAACGCAATTTGCCCTTTTCAATCTTTTTAATCAGATCATCATGGGAAATCTTTGCTGCGGTTTCTGCGTGCTCCGGTATCCCGGAGGTGTGTGTCAGCAGTTCATAAAGTGTAATGCGGTTTCCGTTTGGAAAGTCAGGAATATATTTGCTTACCTTATCATGGATGTTTAATTTGTTCTGCTCCTGAAGCTGCATGATAGCGGTAGATACGAAAATTTTAGAAATGGATGCTAAATAAAATACGGTATTTGAATTATTGGGAAGGTGGTTCGTAAAGTCCCTATACCCGTAGCCTTTATCAATGACGATCTTTCCATCCTTTACAACCATCGCCGTTCCATTAAAATGGATACTCTTTAAATAGGTATCTATTTTACTATTGCGATTAATATCCTGAACAGGTTCTTGCGGAATGGCTTTTCGGGTATCAGCCCTGGCAATATTGGGATTATATATTGGGCGGTTCGGCTTCGTTTGATGCTGGCTTTCTTGCTTTGGATGAGCCGACTTTGTAAAATGCGGAATTAAAAATAGGAGAATAATAATGACAAACACTAAAAAAACAGCAACTTTATTGATTTTCATAAATAACTACCTTTCTTGGAGCGTTCGGATATTTTGAAAAGGGTGAAAGCATCTTTCCTCTGCCATTATAGCAAATTTTCATAAGAGTTCCACTGATTCTTTCAATCTATTTTCAAAAACTGGATGGAAAATGGACCCAATGAACTATAAATCATTACATATTCCAGTCTGTGTCATCATGTACATCTATAAACATCTTTGGAAACTTTTATCCTGTTATTTTACTAAGTTACCGGGTAAATAAATACTATCTATGAAAAAGGATGTGCAGCGAACATGATCAAACAGTTTAATGAATTCCTTGCAAAGCATGCAACAATCGCTCTAGGCACCATGTGGGCATTCTATATATTTTTGATTTACTCGCTTCTGCCGTTGGCGATGCCGAAATACATGAATACGCTTATGTATTGGTCAAATGTCATTCAGCTTATTACCCTTCCTCTTTTAGCCGTGGGGACCACTATTCTGGGGAAAAATTCAGAAGATAGAGCCAAGGAGGATCATAAAGCCATTATGGAACAGCTCGAATTAATTAAGAAGATGCATGGCGAGGTTAAGGAAATTCATAAGGATGTTAAAGAAAATGTTGAGAAGTAGCCTGACTTAAGGACAGACAGTTTCAACTGAAAATGTCCACTCTTTTGCATCCTTGCGTTGACAAAACGTCAACACGATTGTATCGTATTTTATGAAAACAAACTACCCCTTTTTGAAGAATACTGCTTTATAGTGCAATGATCTTTTTTGAAAACAGTGAAAGTATGGTTGGAATGGAGAGGAAGCGTAAGAATGTCCGACGTAGATACAAACAAGCTTGGAAAACAAATAAAAAAGCTTTTAGAGGAACAGAAATTATCCATGAGGATGCTCAGCGCCAAAACGGGAATTGATACAGCTACCATTTCACGTATTATAAACGGAAAAAGGAAAGCAAAACCGGAGCACCTCCAGAAATTTGCGGAATGCCTTCATGTGCCTATCGCGGATTTATTTAAAGCGGCTGGTTTCCCGATTGAACAAAAGCTGGAAACCACGTTTGATCTTACAAGCTCCGTTAACTCAATTCAGGATATCCTTGCAGCCTCTGAATTGTACGAGAAAAATTTTACAATCGGAAGCGTTAAACAAAAGCTGGAGGAATACAAGGGATATGTTCAAACAAATGAAGGAACCCAAACGATTTTAAACAAATTTGAGTCAAAGCTGCAGAGCATAGGAGCAATCGGACCTTTTATCAGCCAGTTAAAAGGAATGTATGAACGATTCCGTTTACGCCAGGGCACCCCTGTAGAACTGATTTTGATTGGCGCTGCATTGCTCTATTTTATTTCACCTGTGGATGTTATTCCTGATTATATTTTCCCGATTGGCTACTTGGATGACGCCATGGCTGTTCAGATTATTGCTGATATACTAAATAAATAACCTCCCCCATGTCTTTGGTAAAGCGAGCCCTGCATTTGGCCAATGCTGCTGGGCCCTCATCCCAATAGAACGACCTCGCTGTATTTTCTTTATTTCAGTTGAAGACTACCCTGAAAAAAGCTGCCGTAAACGCTGGCAGCTTTTATGCTTCTAAACAGCGGTAATCGGAGCAAATTAACCTAAACAAACCATAAAATAGATTTATCGATTTTGTTCTTGGTATACGGCATTCAAATTTCGTTTATATCCATCAATACCTGTCCAGGCCGCATAGTCTGCAGATATCTCTGAGACTAATAGCTCCTCCAATGTCATGCCTTTTTCAATTGAACGCGTTACTTTTTCATTTAAATGAGTCAAATAGGCAATCATGACGTCAATCTGGTTTTTTGTCACGATATTGCCATGGCCGGGTACAATTCTTTCTATATCCAATTGACGAACCTTTAATAAATTGTCTTTAAATTCCTGGGAATGAAATAGTGGAGGATGCAGATTTTCTAATACGAGGTCCCCCATAAAGGCAATTTTTTCTTCAGGAATATATAAAAAAGCATCACTTTCTGTATGCCCACCGCCAAAGCAATAAAATTCTGCTGTCCGGTCTGTACCATGTATGACCAGCTTTTCTTCAAAGGTTAAATTGGGCAGAACTATTTCAAGATCGGAAATTGCCTCACAAACCTTCGACATCTCTTTTAACTGGGTATCAAGGCTTGAAAGTAAAACAGGATCGCTTTCTGTTTTAGCTCTTTCTTTCAGCTGCCTCAAATACTGCTTTGTTTCCTCCAGTTCTTTGTCACGATCTTCAATCCTATTATTCTTTCTATGTAAGTCTCTTGTCGCAGGAGTTGATATGATAGTAGCATCCTGAAAAATTTGATTTCCAAATGTGTGGTCTCCATGAAAATGGCTGTTAAAAACATATTTAATTTCCTTCTGCGTTAGATCCTCTGCTGCTTTCCGCAAATCTCTCGCAGCACTCGGAGTAGTAAAGGTATCAAAAACAACCACTTCATTCCCCAGATCAATAATTCCTGCATTGCTCATTGCCCCTGCGCCTTTTTTCGCAATCGCTGCAAAAACGCCTTCTGAAAGCTTTGCTAATGAAAAAAATCTCGATTGAATCATACTGATTGGCATCCAGTCTATCCCCTTCGCTTTTTTTCTTCCGAACAAAAATGTTTCGATGCGGAAGTAAGATATACTTTCTGTTTGTTTAATAAAATTCCTTCTTCTGTGCGGTCTTTATCAAAATTCAAAATGCAAAGAGGATCTTTACTTCCTATTGACTCTGCCAAAATAGTATTCACCTTGTAAAAAACGCTTATCACTGGTTACATATGCAAAGTGGACTTCATCCACCCTATGAAGGACTCTTCCCACAGGTTACCTCCTCGAAACGGACTTCATCCCTCTTATGAAGAACCCTAACCACTGATTACCTCCTCCATACGGACTTCATCCACCCTATGAAGAACTCTTCCCACTGGTTACTTCCTCCAAAATGGACTTCATCCGCCTTATGAAGGACCCTAAACACTGGTTACTTCCTCAAAATGGACTTCATCCACCCTATGAAGGACTCTTCCCACTGGTTACCTCCTGGAAACGGACTTCACCACCCTTATGAAGGACCCTAAACACTGGTTATCTCCTCAATACGGACTTCATCCATACCCGGTACACTCGCCGGCCAATGCCAAAACAGCCTTCATCACCAGATGAAGGCCTATTCCAAAGTTGACCGCAGCAAGGCTATTCAAAAAGATCAAAATTCATCTTTATTTCTCTTCTTTCGTTGAGGACATCACGGTTTGTTTGATCCACTTTTTCCGAATTTTCCTGTCCATCAGCCATTCGCGTATACTTTGGAGACCTAATACAATGGAAACAAGAATTCCGCTTGCCGCTACGATGAGGGCGAAATATTCAACTGGGTTATATTTCAGCACATGGCCCCACTTGATTTTACCGATAAAATCCGAGGTTACAAGGCTCATGCCGAACATTTGGCCAATTACTGAATAAAGCGTCAGCAATAATAGCAATAAGCTTTCTTTTTTTGCATTTACATTTTCCTGATATTTGAATAAGCTGCTCAGCGTTCGTTTCGCCTCTTTATATAACAGTTCAATGTTAAACTTTTTTCGAAGGAGAAAAAACACCTCGCGGCTCGGCGATTGAGAAATTAGTTCTAGAGAAAAGTAATTGGCCGTGAAGGAGTTAATCGAATAAATTAATTTCTCCATATTTGCATTGTTGTTTTGGATATTCAATTCTGCGTACTCATGGCCTAATTTTAGCAAAACGATTTTATGGAATAAGTTGAGCAAAATCCCATAGTAGAACTCCCCGTAAAGCTGGCCTGCGAGCTCTGACACCCTTCTGGAATTTTCTTTTGTTAGGCATGTAAACAGATGCTCTTCCATCACAAAGTAAGTCAAGGGTGCCCAGCGATGGTAGCCATTTTTCTTTAAATAATCCAGAATGTATTCTTCGTTGCCGGCACTGATAAACGGTGCTCCTTCAGAAGTGATACCGCACAGGCTTCCTGCCCTGTATAGATCAGCCGGGCAAATTTCATCCTCTTCTTTGATACTTAGCAAAGATTGAACATACATTCTTTCATCCTCAAAAAAAGGAAAGGTCTCAAAATAAGAGCCCTTGGATTGAATATCCTCAAAGAAATGCGGCAAACCGTCAAACAGGACGTTATAAACAAAATCATTTACCTTGCCGTACTCTTTTTCCTTGAAAATGATTTGAGTTTTCTTGTCTATGTCGTTTCTTGGCTCAAGCTTACGAAAGCGTCCTGCAAACTCTAAAGCATGGGATAATTCCATTGATTCCTTTATTTGAGTTCGAATCGTCAAAAAACCCAGTTCAAAGGGACAAAGGATCACATCAATCGATGCAATTTGAAAAGGAATGGAAACAAGCTCTGTTTTTAACAGTGCATTCACATTTAAGGCCTTTGAGTATCGTTTGATCCCTTTTTGTTGTTCGGTATGCGGAAAAAGAACTTTATTTGTAAAGGACAAAAAGTATGCTTCCATTTCGCGGTGGGAAACACTAAAGTCCCCGTAATAGGCCGTTTCTTTTTGCAATTGATCCATTTGAAAAAAGGAAAAGCCATGTTCTTTTAAAAAAGGAAGAATCTTCAACTCAAGCCCGTTTTCTATGGAAAAGGGATAGATAAATTGAAAAATCCCTGTTTCAATGTTTTTTTCATGAATCTCAATTCCCTGCATCAATTCAATGTTTCCTTCCATTCATAGATATATAAGCATATCCATAATATGGCCTTTTTTTCGGCAGGATAATCAAGGTATCATTTTATTCCATCACGCGCATTTCTATAGGTGCTTCATGAAGCTTTTGAATACAAACAGGCAGCATATCGAGCAGAATGTCAAGAGAATAGCCGATATCTAATCGTTCCGTCCATTGATGGGCATCTCTTCCTGTCGGCCCCAGATTGATCACAGGCACATCGAATTCTTCCAATTCACTAAGAGGAATGGAGTATCCCTGATCCCATAGCGGAAAATTGCGGATAAAAGATCCCATGGAATCTGCAGGATACTGTAAGCCTACATAGCTAAGATCGGATATCCCGCCAAAGTAGTTTTGTTTTTTAAACGTAATGCCATGCCTTTCGAGGGCATAAGCTGCCATTTCACGGGTTACCGTTTTAATAGAAGGATGGTTGCGTGAGCTGACAGCAGGATAGTAGGGCGGTGTAAAAAACAGGACGATCATGGGAGCCAGTTCTTTGCACATGATGGCCAGTTTATCTACTGCCTCAATCGTTGCTTCTCTGTCATCCTTATCCTCCTGCTTGCTTAACAGCTCCTGTTGAAGGCTTTTTATTTTCTCTTTTCCGTGCTGATGAATGGCATATGAAACAAGCTCCTCATACGTCAGGACCTTTACTTGAAGCTCAGGAAGATGAAAAGGGCTGTATTTTGCGAATTCAGCTGCACGCTTTGCATAAAATTCATCCATTTTAGCAGCAGCTTGGATGGCTTTTCGATGCAAAAGAAAAACGACATCCGCCATGGTTTTTTCTAACAAAAACAAATTAAAAAGTGTAACGGCGCGATGTGGTATTTGAACAGAGTATTCTTCCTTCAGATCTTTTTGGAGTAAATTCGTTGGCGGAGGGGCCGCTTCCCCCTCAACCATTTCACAAAGCTCTGTGTTTAACTCCAGTTCCGCCGTTAAAATGGACGCCATAAAGTTGGCATTCAGGCCTGCAAAGGGTTCTCCCACATGTGTCTCTTTTCCGTAGCAATAAAAGCCTGGCAGTACCTTTCCAATGGAACCCGTATAAATATACTTATTTTGGTCCCCGGGATATTGGGTAAACATTGGTTCCGAATTCAAAACAGCTGTGTAGTCCAGTCCATACTGCTGTGCCAATTCCAATAGCCTTGGAACCGCAGCCCTCATCCCTGCTGAATTCACTTCTTCATCCGGAACCGCAAGCAATAGGATGTTGCCGTCAAACGCTCCCCCGATGGCTTTTTCAATCATGGCCATATGAAGGGCTAATCCGCATTTCATATCCATGGTCCCTCTGCCAAACAGCCAATTTCCTGACGCAATGTCATCACGGACAGCTTCTGGTACCTTGTCTTTATTGCGATAAAATAACGAAGTCAGCTCTTTTGGCTGAAAAGCATATTCTTTCCATACCCCATAATCCTGCACGTCCACCACATCAAAATGGCTGACAAGAATGACTGTGTTTTTGATCTCAGAATTCTTTTTCACAAGGGCTGTCACAAAATGCCGTCCATCTCCAACCGGGTTTTTCTGCAAATGATCAGGATGCTTTTGGAAATAGGAGAAAGCAGATAATTGTTCGATGACAAAATCGGGAAGCACCCTCTCTGCTTGTGAGCCCGTAATACTCGGAATTTGAACAAGCTCGCATAATAATTGAACCACCTGCTCTTTTGTTTTCCATTTTGGCATCATAAGCCCTCCTCGTTTTTCCGAATCGTGGAAACGCATTCCACTATACGGATATAAATAAACGACGGTTTACATCGTACTGCCGATTTTTGCAGATATTTCATTTGCTGTTTGCATTACTTTTTCAATAAGCAATGGCATGCGAGCATCGTTCATCCGCTGGCTCAGCACGCCAATACTGATAGAACCTACTACTTTATTATGAAATCCTAAAATGGGTGAAGCCACAGCTGCCGTTCCCGGTGTTCTCTCACCGAAGCTTAAAGCATAGCCCTGCTGCTCAATGCTCACTAATTGGTCCATAAACAATTTCATTTGTTCAGGTGACGAAGACAGCAGCTGGCGGATGATATCCTGTCTCTCTTTCCGATCCATTTTCGATAGTATGGCTTTATTAGCTGCACCAATGGAAAGAGGAATCCTGTCTCCTAAGTTATCAATAATTCGGACATTCGATGGACTATCCACTCTCTCAATAATAATCGAGTCCATTCCATGAGGTATATTCAGATAGACGCTTTCCTCAACTTCAGAGGACAGCTGCTTCATCGCTTCTCTTGCTACTGTTCTGTAATCGATCTTTTCCAGCTGGTGAAGGCCGATTTCCATCCACAACGGCCCAGCTTTATACAGCTTTGTTTCAGGAGTTTGTGAGACAAGCCCGTGTTTCATCAACGTATTGAGCAGTCTGTGCACGGTGCTGACTGGAAGAGAAGTTTTTTCAGCAATCTCCGAAATGGCCCAGTCTCCTTTTTTGTCATCAGAATCCAGTAATCTAATAATTCCTACGGCTCGATCAATAGACTGTACCATAACTCTCCTTGTGTTTTGAATTTATGTTTGATTAGTCTAAATTTAACAAAAATTAGAGTTGGAATCAACGGAAATTGGGTAAATTTTATTATTATTCGTGCATACTGAGAAGCCATTCTGCTTTTCTAGAAAGCTTACGGGCGAAATACTAGAGTTTACGGGCGAAAATGAGGAACTTACGAGCGAAACCAAACTTATCCTATTATAAAAAGCCATCTCCCGAAGGAAAATGGCTTTTTCGTACATCGTATCAGGACGCTTCATTTCCGTCCCATTTCTTCTTTTCATCGATTGTTATAATGCCGAGTTCATGATGGTCACCTTCGTACAAGGCTCCTTGGACAAAGCGGATTTCACCTTTTGTATCAATGATATCCAGCTTACAATAGGCGCCATTCTTTTGCAGCGCCTTGTAGATATCGGCTTTGTGCTGAATCCGGGTGCCATTGCACTTAAAGATGAGCTCACCCGTTTTGATATCCATCTTTTCAGCAGGCGTCCCTGGAATGACTGCCAATATCATGAGGCCTTCTTTTTGCGGTGTAAAGTAATAAGGGTTGGCATTTTCCCGCACCCGGTGGCGGTATGAGATCCATGCCCGTCCTGCTATGGCGATTGCGGCAGCAGCTACTGGAAGATACGGAATCCAGATGCCGGCTATCGCCACCACACTAACCAGGACGCCAAGCCTTGCAATCTGTCTGCCAAGTCGTGTGACGGCCTCTTCTGGAAGGCTGCTCTGAATCTGCTGCTGAAAGCCAATTAAAAATGGCAGCAGCACAACAGAATAGGAATGGCCGCCCCAATCAATAACGGGCCACCAATGAAAATGCGAAACCAAAGGTCCAGCAGGCATTAAGCAGAAAACCGGGACAAGCCACAGCCTTTTCGACTGGAATGCTCCCACCGTCAAGCCGCGGCGGCTTTTTCTCAGCCTTGGCGATCCTGACTTCGAGCTATTGCGTGACATGAAAATTCCTTCGGCTGAAAGCAAAAGGCCCATCAAAATCACAAAACCAGCTAGGCTGTTTTGAGGAGTCTGAGAGACAGCCGAACCAAACAGCGGAAGATGCAGACCCAGCGTTTTCACAGCATAAAGAGCTGCAAAAGCCGCTCCCAGCGTAAAGGCGGGAGACAACAGACGATGATTTCCTGCTATCGCTAATATAATCGTTGTACATGTCGCTGCTGCAATCATGGCAAATGAAATGGTGAAGCCTGCAGCCATGGCGATAACTGAAAGGGTCAATCCTCCCAATAAACCTGCCGGGAACAGGTATCGAAGCTCATGGAAAATGGGATAAATACTGACATGAAAGTCCTTGCGTTCCCGTTTCATCCTCCGTACCCCTGAAACGACTGCAAGAATAATAGAAAGATAGAAAAGCGGGTTCAGAAAAAATCTGCCGATACCCTTAAGGCATTCAATCAACCATTCACCTATCAAACGGGTCACCTCCTTTATTCGGACTGTTTAGTATAACTATTGTAGCAGATTGCTAGAAAAAAAGGTACCAGGTGATAGGGACTCCAATCGATTCATGTCCCGTCACCTGATACCTTTATTTTGCTACATATTTAAGCGCTACCTGAAGCTGGAGATCATTCGCCTCATTTTTCACTGCATTCATCACGGCTTCTTCCAGCGACCTTGCTGTTTGCGTGTCAATAATGCCTGTGCTCGGAATGTTGGACTGTGTCTGGAAGGCTTTTACGGCCATGGCGGTTTGGTTATCAAAATATCCATCCTCACGGCCAGGAGCATATCCCAGTCCATTCAGCATTTTTTGTGCTGTCTGGACCTGGTTATTGTTCATATCCTCTAGGAGCTCCTTATTTACCTCAAGAGGACTGACACCAAAATAGTCCGGCTGGCTTACTTCGATCGTCGGTGTTACTCCTTTATGATGAATCCAGTTCCCGTCTGGAGTCAGCCATTTAAACATGGTCAATTTAATCGTACTGCCATCTCCCATCGGAACAGCTTGCTGAACAGTTCCTTTACCAAAGGTCGTCTCCCCGATCAATGCATAGCCTTCCGATTCCTTTAACGAACCTGCAAGAATTTCGGAGGCCGAGGCGCTGCCTTTATCCACAAGGACCGCAATAGGATATGGCTTCTTCGTCTTCAGCTTAGAATAGATTTTTTCACGCTGCCCGCTTCTCTCTTCTATTTGGAACAAAGGCTTGGAGCTTGTAACGAAATTATCCAATATGCTTTGTACACTTGTTAAAAGTCCGCCCGGATTTCCTCTCACATCGATGATGAGTCCCTTAATATGCTGTGCTTCCATTGATTTGAGCTCCTTCTCAAAATCAGCAGCCGTATTTTGGGCGAACTGCGTAATTTGGATGTAGCCGATTGCTTTTCCATTCGATTTTTCCATCTTACCATTCACTGTATTCACAGGAATTTCATCACGCAGAACTTTCACCGTGATCGGCGCCTGAGCCCCTTCCCTCATGATCACAAGCGTAACAGTGGTACCCTTTTTCCCGCGAATATTTTTGGTAGCCTGATACAAGTCCTCGCCTTTTGTGCTCTTTCCATTGATGGATAGGATTTGGTCGTTTGGCTTCAATCCTGCTTTTTCTGCTGGTGAATCCTTATAAGGTGATACAATGACGATGTTTCCATCCTTTAAGGTAACCTCTGCACCAATTCCCTGAAAGGAGGAATCCAGTGATTCATTGAATTGGGCCGCTGTTTGGGCATCCATATAAACGGAATAAGGATCCTTTAATGTACTGACCATTCCCTGGATGGCACCATCCACCAGCTGATGCTCGTCTACTTTTTTCACATAAGATTTCATTATTAAATCATAGGCCTGTGCAATTTTTGTCATATCCGGCATTGCGGCCGTTTTGGAGTGGCTGCTTAGATCAGTTTGATTCTTTACATACCCCGGACTATCCTCGTACCATTTCATCCCGGCATAGGTACCGCCGGCTCCCGTCAATAACGATCCAGTTATCACCAAAGCCAACCATTTTCGCTCCATCATTGCCCTCCTCAATCAGTAAGGATTTCTTTCCTGACATTCGGAAAGAATACCGCTGTTGTCATTACTATGAATATATGAAGAAAAGGGACAGGTTATGATTTTTGTTTTTTAAGATGAATAGGGTTGGACGGGAAGGAATCCCCCCTTTGGCCTCTTCGCTTAAAAGGATGAAATGAACGCTGCTAATATATAATCCGCTCCAGCCGATTAATTGATTCTGCCATTTTATCTTTATGAATATTGGCAAATCCGATGACCATCCCTGCTCTGTTTTTTTCTTTGACCTTATTTTTTAACATAAACCGTTTCATGGTGTAGATTTCTAATTTCTCTTCATTCGCCCTTTTTTCTATTTCTTCATAGCTTTTGTCTGTTTTAAATTGCGCAAAGAAGTGCAGACCTGCAGGGACATCATGAATGGTGATGTTTTTCTTGAATCGCTTTTTAAGGTGCTTGATTAAACTTCTTCTGTTCATTTCATAATAGTGGTTCATTCTTTTTACATGCTTTGCATATTCACCGCTTTCAATAAAATAATGCAGGGTAAAGAGACTGAGTAAATTACTATTTTGCATGAGATCAGAATACGCTTTGCGGTACTCTCTTAAGATATCCGGCGGCAATACCATATAACTGGCTCGGAGCCCCGGAAATAAGCTTTTTGAAAAAGTACCCGTATAGATAACGCGCTGATTACGATCAAGGCTTTGCAAGGAAGGAATATGGTCTGTTTCATACTTAAACTCACTGTCATAATCATCCTCTACAATATAGCGGTCTTCCATTTCAGTTGACCAGTTAAGTAATTGAATCCGACGGGAAATAGGCATAATCGTGCCTGTCGGAAATTGGTGGGATGGCGTAACAAACAAAAAATTGGCCTTTACCGATTCAACTTCTTCAATATTAATCCCTTGTTCATTCAAAGGGACCAGCCGTATATCAAAATCCAGCCCTCTTAATAAAGTATAAAAGCGGGAATACCCGGGATCCTCCATCGCAATGATGGTGTTTTTCCTTTGCATTCCCATTAGTTGTCGTATTAATAATTGTGTACCCGCACCAATCACAATCTGCTCCGGCTCACAAACGACTCCCCGTGTTAAGGCAATCATACGGCTGATCGTCTGCCTTACAAGGTAGGGTCCCTGCGGATGGGGAATTTCTGAGAGCTCGTGCAGGTGGTTCTTGATTGCTTTATTTTGGCATTTCATCCATGCTTTAAATGGAAACAGCGAAATATCCGAGGTCATATGAGAAAGAGAGAGCCATCCTTCTTTTTCCATGCATTCCTCTTTTAAATCAGGCGGCAGCTTGTTTAGTTGATAATCCTTTTTGATAAACTGAGTGATACTTTCTACAAAATAGCCTTTTCTTTCCTTTGTATAGATATACCCCTCCGCAAGCAGCTGTCCATAGGCATTGGCAACCGAATTAACGCTGACATTCAATTCATCAGCCAGCTTCCGTTTTGAAGGCAATTGTTCATGGGCATGAATCTTCCCATCCAGGATGCTCCCTTTAATATTTTCATAGATTTGATGGTAGAGATAATTTGAGTCCTTTGTTTTATCTATAGTAAAAAAGAACATTACAGCACCCCCAATGAATGGAATTTTAACTGGTACCTAAATAAAATCATTTTTGGTACTTTTCATTGTATCAGATAATTGTAAACTGATTAATAAGTTTATATTTTCTTATATTAAGGAGGATTCTCATGACTCAATCTTACCTATCAAAAACGAAGGAATTACAAGATAAGCGTTTAAAATATGTGCCCAAAGGAGTAAGCAATGGAAATCTGAATATTGCCTCCAGTGCCAAAGGTGCCACTATACTAGATATTGATCACAATGAATATATCGACTTTGCCGGTGCCATCGGAACCCTGAATGTCGGCCATAGCCATAAAAAAGTGACCGAAGCCGTTAAGGAACAGGTGGATAAATTTTTACATCCCGGCTTTAATGTTATGATGTATCAAGGGTACATCAGCCTGGCAGAAAAGCTGTGCGAAATTTCTCCTGGAAGCTTTGACAAGCAGGCTATTTTCTTTAACTCAGGAGCAGAAGCTGTAGAGAATGCCATCAAGGTTTCAAGGCGCTTTACAGGCAGGCAGGCTGTTGTTTCCTTTGTACGCGGATACCACGGAAGAACAAACTTAACAATGGGAATGACAAGTAAAGTCAAGCCTTACAAATTGGGATTCGGGCCATTCGCACCTGAAATTTATCAAGCTCCTTTCCCTTATTTGTACCGCAAACCAAGCGAAATGAGCGACGAAGCTTATATTGATCATGTGATAGAGGAATTTAAGGATTTCTTTATTGCAACAGTGGCTCCTGAAACAGTGGCTTGCGTAGTGATGGAACCTGTTCAGGGCGAGGGCGGTTTTGTGATTCCGCCAAAACGGTTTGTTCAAGCCGTGAGTGAATTCTGTAAAGAGCATGGCATTGTATTTGTAGCAGATGAAATTCAAACAGGTTTTTGCCGGACAGGAAAACTTTTTGCCATTGAACACTTTGATGTCGTGCCTGATTTAATGACCGTGTCAAAATCGTTGGCTGCAGGTCTCCCTTTAAGCGGAATTGTAGGGCGTGCTGATATTTTAAATGTAGCCGATCCTGGTGAACTCGGAGGCACGTATGCAGGAAATCCTGTCGCATGTGCTGCTGCATTAGCAGTCATCGATATCGTAAAAGAAGAAAATTTATCGGCTAAGGCTGAAATCCTTGGGCAGAAAATTGAAGACAAACTATACGAACTTTATGCAAAGCATGAGTATGTCGGTGAAATCCGCCGCCTCGGGGCTATGGTAGCTGTTGAAATCGTAGAGAACCGTGAAAACAAAAAGCCAAACAAAGCGAAAACCGCTGAAATTATTAAGAAAGCAAATGAAAACGGTTTACTTCTCCTCTCAGCAGGCCTAAAAGGAAATATCATCCGCTTTTTGGCACCTCTCGTCATTACCGATGAGGAGCTGGCAAAAGGACTGGCTATTCTTGAAAAATCTTTTATTTAATGACACTGTTAATATAGTAGGCTGATTTTGCAACCAAGCAAATACTTGCATGATGACTAGCACGCTGACTATGTCTATGTAATAACCCAATAAAGATTTTCAACCCATGTTGATTGGAGCGGAAGGCACGAGACTCCTGCGGGATCAGTGGTTTGCGGAGACCCCGCAGGAGCTTGCTATGATGAGGGTCCGCTACCGCCCCGCGGAAAGCGAGTGCCTGCAGCGGAAATCAACCTGCAGGATGACTAGGGCGCTGACTATGTCTCTGTAATAACCCAATTAAGATTTTCAACCCATGTTGATTGGAGCGAAAGGCACGAGACTCCTGCGGGATTAGCTGGCCTTAGGGAGACCCCGCAGGAGCTTGCGACGAGGAGGCTCCCGGCCGCCCGCGGAAAGCGAGTGCCTGCAGCGAACATCAACCTGCAGGAGAACCAGAGTGCTGGATAAAGCCAAATGTTAACTCAGGAGTGAATAAATATGACAACATTCTTTAAAGTAAAAAACCCTGCCAATGGCAGCTTAGTCCAAGAAGTACAGATCAACACAGAAGAAGAAATCAAACAGGCTCTAAAGAATGGCCACGAAAGCTTTAAATCCTGGTCAAAAGTGAATGCCCATGAGCGTGCAAGACTATTAAAAAGCTGGTCTCAAAAAATTCAAGAAAACAAAGAAGAAATCGCTGTTCTTATGACTAAAGAAAATGGAAAGCCCTTACATGAATCTCTAGGTGAAGTGGACTATGCCACAAGCTACATCGATTGGTATGCAGAAGAAGCGAGACGAATATACGGGCGCACCATCCCCGCTTCAAGCGAAACAAAAAGAATTATCGTAAGCCGCCAGCCGATCGGATTAGTCGCTGCCATTACTCCTTGGAATTTTCCAGCGGCCATGATGACAAGAAAAGCAGCACCTGCTTTAGCAGCAGGCTGTACCTTCATCGTGAAGCCGGCTGAAGAAACACCTTTAACAACTATGAAATTGATCGAACTCGCTCACGAGGCTGGAATTCCAAAGGATGCCATCCAGTATGTGAATGGAGACGGCAAGGAAGTAGGCGAGCTGTTCACAGGCAGTGATTATGTAAGAAAAATTACGTTTACAGGCTCTACTCCTGTTGGCAAGTCCCTGATTAAAAACAGCGCGGATACCGTCAAGCACGTGACCATGGAATTAGGCGGACACGCTCCTTTAATCGTTTGTGAAGATGCAGATCTTGATTTCGCCGTCCAACAAACCATCGCGTCCAAATTTCGAAATGCGGGGCAAACATGTGTATGCGCCAATCGCCTCATAGTTCACGAAAGTATTCTGGATACCTTCTCGGCTAAGCTGGTAGAAGAGGTACGGAAATTAAAAGTAGGAAACGGACTGGACAAAGAAACGAAAATTGGTCCTATTATCAATGAAAAGGGATTTAATAAAATTATGTTACAGATCGATGACGCTATGGTAAAAGGCGCTGAAGTGCTGATCGGCAACCAATATGATGCAGATAAGGACCAAGGCTACTTTTTCGTCTATCCGACAGTCCTGAAAAATGTTACTCCTTCGATGAAAATCATGCAGGAAGAAACCTTTGGTCCCGTGGCACCAGTGGTAAGCTTTAAAGAGCTTGATGAAGCCGTGGAAATTGCCAATAGCACGCCGTATGGTCTTGCCGCTTATTTCTTTACCAATGACTATCGCACCGGTACGTATTTAAGTGAACACTTGGATTTCGGTATTGTCGGCTGGAATGATGGTGCCCCGTCAGGAGCCCATGTGCCTTTTGGCGGCATGAAAGAAAGCGGGCTTGGGCGCGAAGGCGGACTGGAAGGCATTGAGCCTTACTTAGAAACAAAATACTTATCGATCGGCAACTTATAAAAAGGCTGTTTTCGTCTAGCTGATTGTATATTTTAGCCCTATAAAAACGTCAAAGGGGGCAGTAAAGATGAAAATTGCTGTCGCACAATTTAATCCTGTGCTTGGGGATACGAAAGCAAACCTTAGAAAAATGATGGACTATTTGAAAGAAGCAAAAGGAAAAGAGGCCCATCTCGTTGTGTTTCCGGAAATGGCTTTAACGGGCTACTCAGTGGGAGAAAAGCTCTCCCTTCTTGCTGAAACAAAAGATGGAGAATCCTTAAAGACGCTTATGGCTGCTTGTAAAGAGCTGCATCTATATGCTCTTGTCTCTTTTCCTGAAAAGGCAGGCAGTGACTATTATATTTCCAGTGCTCTCCTCACGGATGAAGGAGCAATGGCCGGCATTTATCGGAAGACCCATCTGTTCCATAATGAAAAAATACATTTTAAACGAGGGAATTCCTGGCCTGTTTTTAACACGAAGATAGGAAGGATCGGCGTCATGATCTGTTATGACTTGGAATTTCCAGAGGTATCCCGGCTTTTACGTCTTAATGGGGCAGAAATCATCTTGGTTAATACAGCCAATATGATCCCTTACGAAAATCATCAAGCGATATACATGCAAAGCCGTGCATTGGAAAATGAACTGCCGCTCGTCATCTGTAACCGCGTTGGCCAAGAGGATGATCTCCTCTTTTTTGGAAGGAGCATGGCAGTTGATCAGGAAGGCAATACCCTGTTTCAGCTCGGAGAAGAAGAAGGCATTCAAACCGCCGACATTTCATTAGATGGACATCGGGATCCGAAGCTTGATTATACGGAAAACCTGCATCCAGCCATTAAAGGCAATTTAACAAAGGTCTTTTCGTAAGCCTTGTTGAATTTAAGGCAAATAAGTAAAGGCTCTTTTCGTAAACTATGCTGCTATCTGACACAAAAAATGATTACAATATCACGTCAGTATCAAAATTTGTGAATAGCTTACGAAAAGATGCCATTTTATGCTAAAAAATTGGAATATTCATGATTTTTAGCTCTATTGATTGGAACGGATACACGCGCTTCCTTCATGACAACCAGGCAAAGGTCCAAAGGGGCATTTGTACCGAGGAAAATTAAAAGCCAATTTGATAAAAGACTTGAGTATAAGCGCTTTAAAAGGCTACTTTGTAACTTACTGTTTAAAATGCAATATCCGCAGCAGCAAAAACCAACATGATAGAGAGGTTGATTTTATGGAGCCAGAGGAGAAAACGTTACAGAGATCACTTACATTACCGCAACTTGTCTTATTCGGCTTAGCCTACATGGCACCCATGATTGTGTTTGGCATATACGGCGTCCTCGCAGAAACAACAAAGGGTACCGTCCCTACCGCATATTTTATTGCTTTAATTGCCATGCTGTTCACTGCATACAGTTACGGTAAAATGGTAAAAGCATATCCTATTTCAGGCTCAGCCTATACTTATACACGCAAAACCATTAACGGACACTTAGGGTTTTTAGTAGGATGGGCTGTACTGCTCGATTATTTATTCCTTCCAATGGTCATTTGGTTAATTGGGGCCGTTTATCTGAAGGCCGCCTTCCCTTCCATCCCCATATGGGTTTGGATACTGGGTTTTATCTTCGTGACGACTTTTCTTAATATTATTGGCTTGCGCGTCTCAAACCGGGTTAACTTTTTAATGATGTTATTTCAGCTGCTCGTGATTGTGTTGTTCATCGGGTTATCGATCATTAGTTTAATCCATGGCAGAGGAATGGGAACATTGTTTTCAATGACTCCGTTTTTTAATGGGACAGGCTCATTTTCACTCGTGTTAGCCGGAGCTTCTGTTGCCTGCTACTCGTTCTTGGGCTTCGATGCTGTTTCGACTATGTCTGAAGAAACCATTAATCCCAGAAAAAATATCCCGCGCGCTATCTTTTTAGTCGCTTTGTTTGGCGGTGCGGTATTCATCGTCTGTACGTACTTTGTTCAGCTTGTTTACCCGGATTATAAGAATTTCCATGACATTAATTCTGCCGGGCTGGAAATTGCGGCTGTTGTCGGCGGGAATTTATTCAGCGCCATTTTTCTTGCAGGAATGATCACCGCTCAATTCGCATCTGGGATTTCTGCACAAGCCAGTGCTTCCCGCTTAATCTTTGCAATGGGCCGTGACGGCGTCCTTCCAAAAAAGGTTTTTGGCTTTCTTCATTCCAGATTCAAAACACCAATTTTCAACATTCTATTGGTTGCAGTAGTAGGCCTCATCGCCTTGAAAATGGATGTTACGACCTCAACCTCTTTTATAAATTTCGGTGCATTCGTGACCTTTACATTTGTAAATCTATCTGTCATCGCCCATTATTTTGTAAAAAAAGGACTGCGGTCAGGAAAACATCTGATTACGAATCTTATCTTTCCTTTATTTGGCGCCTTTTTCGATTTCTATTTGCTCATACACTTAGATAAAAATGCGATTATTCTTGGCCTTGTCTGGGCTGCCATTGGGTTTATCTATCTCATGTTCTTAACAAAAATGTTTAAAGTTGCACCGCCAGAAATGAATGGCGAAAATGCTGAGGTACCTAAGAGCAGAGGCAGCTTGGATAAGAGGCCGCTTGAAAACACATTTTAATTGAAAACACATTTTAATAAAATAGCCATTATTCCCTTTTGAATTCTAAGGGGATGATGGCTGTTTTTTTATTTTTGTTTTTGAAATCCTTATTCTACTTGAGAGAAAAAAAGATATTGGGTTGTGCTTTGATTTTCCTGCCGGTTGATTTACGCTATAGGCACTGGCTTTCATCAACTTTGAATTCAATTCTACATTTGATTTGCCCTGATCTTCCTGCTGGTTGATTTACTCTATAGGCACTCGCTTTCCGCTTCCATCAACTTTGAATTCAATTCTACATTGGGCTTTCATGAAGACATTGGTTGCGTTCTGGTCTTCCTGCTGGTTGATTTCCTCTAGATTCAAGATGTAAACTTTTAGCTTTAATAAAACTCAATAAAAAAATGATGAAACAAACAGGTTCTGCAGAAAAACAGGTGAGAAGCATAAAAAGAGGCAGCAATTTAGGATGAAATCAGCTTTGAATAAAATATGGACCGCATGCAATTTCATGTGTCATTACGAAAGTCCATTTATATTCTTTATCCATTATATAGATATCACCATAGTACATATGTTGTCTGCAATAAGGCAATTCTTGTATTGCAAGAGATTCAGCTTTTTCGATCAAATAGGCTTCATCTGTGTATTGGTAAAAGATTGTGCAGCTTTTCTTTTGCTGGCGGTTAAATGCATCGATTGCTTCTTCATTTGTATAGCATTGAACCTTTTTCCAGCTGCAAAGATACCACAAAAAACAATCCATGCCAATCGAGAGCTGCTCTTCTTTCGTTAGGTGCTTCGCAAAATGCCTTCTCCACTGTTCACGCAAATATCCGCTCCACTTAGGAATCTCTTTAACTTGTAATTTTTTATAACGCAAAAAGCTGTTCCGCCTTTCTCTTTTGTTTGGCGCTTTTCATCCAGAATATTCAATTTCTCTCCAGGTTCCAGATTTATGCTTCAGTCAACTTGCAATTCAATTCAACATTGGAGTTTACTTAGACATTGATTGCGCTCTAATTATCCTGCTGGTTGATTTACGCTGGAGGCACTCGCTTCCATCAACTTTGAATTCAATTCTACATTGGGCTTTCACGAAGACATTGGTTGCGTTCTGATCATCCTGCTGGTTGATTTACGCTATAGGCACTCGCTTTCCGCGGGCGGCCGGAAGCCTCCTCGTCGCAAGCTCCTGCGGGGTCTTCCTATGCCTGCTTTTCCCGCAGGAGTCTCGTGCCTTTCGCTTCAATCAACTTTGGGATCAAATTCAACATTGGCTTTCACGAAGACATTGGTTGCGTTCTGATCATCCTGCTGGTTGATTTACGCTATAGGCACTCGCTTTCCGCGGGCGGCCGGAAGCCTCCTCGTCGCAAGCTCCTGCGGGGTCTTCGCAAACACGCTAATCCCGCAGGAGTCTCGTGCCTTTCGCTCCAATCAACTTTGAATCCAATTCTACATTGGCCTTTTACGGAGACATTGGTTGTGACCTAATCTTCCTGCTGGTTGATTTACGCTATAGGCACTCGCTTTCCGCAGGGCGGCCCGGGAGCCTCCTCGTCGCAAGCTCCTGCGGGGTCTTCGCAAACACGCTAATCCCGCAGGAGTTTCGTGCCTTTCGCTCCAATCAACTTTGAATCCAATTCTACATTGGCCTTTTACGGAGACATTGGTTGTGACCTGATCTTCCTGCTGGTGACTGGACATCTTCGCTGCTTCTAGCAGGAGCCTTGTATATCCAATCCTATCAAGATAGAACTTTAATATTTGTCACTAATCATCCTTTTCTATCATCTGCTAGGTGAGAAATTTAAGGCACCTATGCCAGCGATCCACCCAACTGTTATGAGAATCTTTCTCCCATCCTTGACTGCATTCCTGCGAATCTCCTTCACTTGCTTGTATGTAATATTTTAACATAAAAGTAATTTTTATTAGCAGCTAACAATTGCACACTAAAAGGACGTACAGCTTATGCACGCCCTTTTTTCTTCTATATTATTGATTCTACCTTTTACACAGGAACCCGCGCTGATAACAAGTGTATTTTAGTTCGCAGGCTTTTTTCCAGTATTGCTGAAAAGTCCTCCAGCATGGCACTGGCCGTTGGGAATTTGCCTGCACCGGCTCCTTGCAGCGTCAGGTTTCCTGCCAGGCTTGTTTCAAGTGTAATGGCATTATCGACCCCTTCAACAGAGAATAATGGATGTGCAGAGCTGACTGCAATGGGTTTTACAGAGGCTTTCAGCTTGCCGCCTTCTGCTCTGATATCCGCAATATGTTTATATCGAAAGCCCTCTGCTTCGGCTTTTTGAACTTCCCCGGATGTAATAGCAGCAATGCCCTCGACCTCAACCTCCTCCCAATCCGGCGTGCACCCAAACGCAAGCTGGCACAATATTTTCAGCTTGCAGGCTGCATCCTTGCCCTCTACATCGTTTTCCGGATTTGCTTCTGCATATCCATTATCCTGGGCCAGCTTTAAAGCCTCTCCAAAAGAAAGCCGGTTGGCGCGCATTTCGGTTAAGATGAAGTTGCTCGTTCCATTCAGTATCCCTTGGATGCGGGTAACCCGGTTGACTTTTAAAAGCTCCTGAAGTGTACGGATAATCGGAACTGCTCCGGCTGTTGTGGCTTCATAGCCAATATGAACACCATGCTGTTTGCTTTTTTTCAAGAGTTCATTGCCATACTTCGCAAATAAAACTTTGTTGGCTGTGATGACATGACAGCCCTTTTCGATACATTGGCTTAGGTAGGTGTATCCGGGCTCTTTTCCTACAATGGCTTCAAATACAGCATGAAGTCCTGGAATGGCTAGAATCTCTTCAAAGCGAGTGGTGATGAAGGTGCCTGGCTGTACATCCCGTTTTTTCAGAGGATCACGGACTAAAATACCGGCTACTTCTACTGCATCTCCAAGCTTTTCGATCAGCTGCTCTTGGTGGTTTTGAATGCCCTTGTACACACCTTCTCCCACAGTGCCATACCCCAAAATTGCGACTTTTATGGCCAATTTAATTCCTCCCTGATTCTATTTTTGTTTTCGTGTCCAGCTGTTCCTGAAGCAGGCTTCCCCATTTAGAGAATTCAACTAAGAAGCCGTCGTGGCCAAATTCTGTTGGAATGTAAAAATAATCCCCATGGGGTACAGCATCCACAAATTCTTTCATTTGATCAGAAGGATAAATTAAATCGTATTGGAAGGTAAAAACAGAGACATGTGCCTTATAGTTTGCGGCTGCCTGTCTCCAGCCTCCCCGTTCTCTTCCGATGTCATGGCTGTTCATGGCTCTTAAAAGCGTTAAATAGCTGTTTACATCAAATCGCCCTGCCAGCTTTTCACCCTGATATTGCAAATAGGACTCCACTTCATAATGGGGAACTTCAACATTTAAAGACTGCACCCTTCTCTCAAACCGCTTGGAAAATAGAATAGAGCTCCTGTACGTGACCATTCCGGCCATTCTGGCTACATGAAATCCCTTTACCTCTTCCGAAGATGAATAGTTACCGTTCTTCCAATTAGGATCATTTTCTATAGAAGCAATACCTATTTGGTTAAAAGCAATCCCATAATCACTGAAAGCAGGGGTTGCTGCAAGAACCAGCAAATGCTCCATCATGTCTGGGTACATCAAGCCCCATTCCAGTACTTGCATGCCGCCAAGCGACCCGCCCATTACGGCTTTTAACGAATGAATTCCCAGAACCTCTAATGCTTTTTTTTGAGAGCGTACCATGTCCCTGACCGTAATATAGGGAAAAGCCCCCCTGTAGGCCTCCTGAAGTTCAGGGGAGTGGGACAACGGACCGGTTGATCCGTTGCATCCACCTAAAACATTAAAGGATATCACCTGATATTTCTGTATGTCGACTGCTTTTCCTTCACCAATCAGCCCGCTCCACCATCCGGGCTCTTCCGTTGATCCAATGGCAAATTGGTTTCCCGTTAAGGCATGGCAGACCAGTATGACTGGTGCGTCCAGCGGCCCTTTCCTCTCGTAAGCCAGCTCAACACTATCCAGCACCACACCTGACTCCAGCTTTAGCTGCCCAATGAAAACCCTGCTGTCCCTGTCGGCTATCGTCTGATGTAATTCCATTTGCGGCTCCCGATCAAACAGAAACAGCAGCTGCTTTTAGAATGGCCTGTTCCAGATCGGCGATGATATCCTCTTTCGCTTCTAAACCGACAGAAAGGCGAACCAGTTCTTCCGTTACACCGGATTGTTTAAGATCGTCGCCGCTCAGCTGCTGGTGGGTAGTAGAAGCAGGGTGGATAATAAGAGATTTTGCATCCCCTACATTCGCAACATGTGACCAGAGGGTAACATTGTCGACTACCTTGCGTCCCGCGTCCCTTCCGCCTTTAATGCCGAATGTTACGATGGAGCCCGCTGCGCTGTCCTTAAAGTATTTTTTGGCCAGCTCATGGGATGGATGGCTGGAAAGTCCAGGATAGCTTACCCAATCTACTGCAGGGTGGTTTTCTAAAAACTCTGCCACCGCCTGAGCATTTTCAGTATGCTTTGGTACACGCAAATGCAGGGTTTCCAGTCCTTGAAGCAGCAGGAATGCGCTGTCAGGGCTTAACGCAGGACCAAAATCGCGAAGGAGCTGTACACGAAGCTTTGTGGCAAACGCAGCCTGCGGCACATCCACTCCATAGCGAAGTCCATGGTAGCTATGATCCGGTTCACTGAAGCCAGGGAATTTTTCGCTGTTCCAGTCGAATTTGCCGGCATCCACAATCACTCCGCCAATGGTTGTTCCATGTCCGCCAATCCATTTGGTAGCCGAATGAACCACTACATCAGCGCCCCATTTAATTGGATTTGTGGAATATGGTGTACCAAATGTATTATCAACAATCAGCGGAATCCCGTTTTCGTGTGCAATATCTGCAACGGCTTCAACATCCAGCACCTGCAGGCTTGGATTTCCGATAATTTCAGAGAAAATCGCTTTTGTTTTTGGCGTGATCGCTTTGCGGAAGTTTTCCGGATCGGATGAATCAACGAATTTTGTCGTGATGCCGTATTTTGGCAGCGTTACGGCAAACAGGTTATAGGTTCCGCCGTAGAGATTGCTGGCAGCCACGATTTCGTCGCCTGCCTCGGCCACATTCAGGATGGAAAAGGCAATCGCTGCGGCACCGGACGATACGGCAACAGCAGCTGTTCCTCCTTCAAGCAAAGCAACGCGTTTTTCAAAAACATCTACCGTCGGGTTCCCGATACGTGTATAGATGAATCCCTCCTGCTGAAGTGCGAATAGTCCTTGAGCATAGTCTGTGTCTTTAAATACATAGGAAGTCGTTTTGTGGATAGGCACAGCACGTGATCCTGTTGCAGGGTCAGGCTGTTGTCCTCCGTGAAGTAATAAAGTTTCTGGGCGAAGTGCTTTTGATTCGTTTGTCATTTTGCATTCCTCCTAATTTTTTGTGGGTAATGAAATAGGACGTGCATCGAGAAATTCCTCTTTGCTGCAATATCTTAGGATGAGGAGTGCAGGGGGGAAAATAAAAAGCCCTCTTCATAAGAAGAGGGCGTATATTCGTATCCTCCCCTTATCTTTCAGATCCTGGTTAGATCTGTAGGAATTAGCACCTTTTCAAGCATTCCTGCCTGAAGGTTGCCGGGCTTCAAAGGGCCTAGTCCCTCCGCCGCTCTCGATAAGAGTAATTTCATTCAATTTTATGAAAAATTAAAATTCATCTTGAAATGGATTATAGTGGAGCCCAGAGGAAAAGTCAACCATGCTTTTTAAGAAATTCGAAGATTCTATTATTTTTTAGAATACGAAATGGAATGAAAAGGCGATGTTAAAGGGATGTTCGTTTACATCATTGCAGTAAAAAATTTTTTTTGCTGAATACAGAAAACCTAATAAGAAGGGCTCATTACGTTTTTTGCTCAGACTGTTTTTGTACATGTAAAAACAAGGTATAGTTCTCTATTGGCTTCTGCTCCAGGCACTTGCATTCCACTGGACAGAAAGGAGCCTGCTTGTGCCGAAGGATGTCCGTACCTTGAACAGAAAAAAGCCCTGCTAAAATAAATTTTGCAGGGGCTGATAATTGATAATATCCACTTTGAGCTCTTCAAGGCTGTATTGCAGATGGTTGATTAATCTCTCCTCGAACAGGTTTTGATCATTTTGTTTAACGGCTTCAACAAGGGCTGAATGATCCGCCCATTCATGGCTGCTTCCCTGTTCAAAATGATGGAAGGCATCATAAATGAGCAGGTAAATATCAATCTGAGACAATATCTTATTTAAGAATTCAATGAGGAACCGATTTCCTGATGCTTTCGCCAGGGTCGAGTGAAATTCACGGTTCGCCCGGTTGTAGTCCTGAAGGGTTATATTTTCAAAGAAAGCCTCCTCCACTTTGGCCAGTCTGTCCATCTCGCGAACCTGTTCCTCTGTCACCTTATGGAATCCCTCTTTTACTGCAATCAGCTCAAGTTCTTGGCGAATTGTAAAGGCCTGGACCATTTCCTCAATGCTTGGCTGAATGACATAGGCCCCCTTATTTGGGATAACGTTCACAAACCCTTCCTGCTCAAGCTTTCGAATGGCATTGCGTACAGGCGTCCTGCTCACCTTCAATTGCTCTGCAATGGTCGTTTCAATCAGCTGCGTGCCAGGAGCAAGCCTGCGGCTGATGATGGCATTGGTTAGAGTATTATATACTACTTGTTCCATCGACTTTTTCGTTTCCATATGTATACCGCCGTTTCATCTCGCTTTACTTGGTCTTTCGTTTATATATTATCATACCTTAATCCTGCATGATTACAAACGGCGGCGTTCAGAATACAAAAACACTGCCCATAGAAGGGCGGCTGCATTTTTTTATATGGCCCGCTTAAAGCCATTGCCAATGATTTCTGAGGTATTGTGAACAGTGACAAACGCATGAGGGTCGACTTCCAGAATATATTTTTTCAGCTTGATGTATTCTCCCCGTCCCATAAAGGTTGTAATAATGTTTTTCTCCTGGCTTGTAAAAGCACCTCTGCCCGTATGGATTGTTGCCCCTTTATTTAATACATCCACGATAAAGGACCTGATTAATTCTCCTTTTTCACTGATGATGGTGACTTCCTTGGATAAGTCAAATTGCGCCGCTACATAGTTTACAAACAGACTGAGTACAAAAATACCGAGAACGGAATAGAGTCCGTCTGTAAATCCAAACACGATAAAGGATGATGAGGCAATCAGCAAGTCTGCCATGATAATCCCCGTGCCGATTTTCACCGAGAAGAATTTATTTAAAATGATGGCAATAATATCGGTGCCTCCAGATGAAGCATTTTGGCGAAACAGTAAAACAAGCCCTACCGCATCAATAAAAAGCCCTACAATCAGCTGCACTAATTTGTCCTGGCTGAGAGGAGCCTCCACTGGGCAGAACCTCTCCAAAAGCAATAAGAAAACAGAGAGCGAAAAACTGCAATAAAAGCTTTTCAACCCGAATCTTACTCCGATCGTCAGCATCCCGACTATAAAGATTATCGTCTCAAATCCCATCAATATGAATCCAAGCGGCAAATTAGGCGCGTAATGATGAAGGATAATGGATATTCCGCTCACCCCTCCAAAGACAAAATGATTTGGCGCCGAAAAAAAATGTATATGAAGGGCAATAAGAATAATTCCCGCATTTAATATGGCGTAATCCTTCAACCTATTTTTCATAAAATCTCCTCCTTTTAAACACAATTAATTGTGGTACCATATTGTTCTACAATTCATGATTATAAAGGGGTAAGAAAAAGATGTAAAGACCTAGCTTTTCGTTTTCTCTCAGCTGTTTTCATGAACCAGGTTAATCTTCTCTTACGCCTTCCTTCCCTTTAACAGAACGGCAGACTTTCCTTTAAACAGATAATTTTCAACCTTTATTATTAAATATTTATTGATAAACGATAAATAAACTTTTATAATGTGATTAAATATCAGGCTGTTTTTGTACAGTAAATCCTTACAAAACGAGCCCAAAACCATAATCAGGAGTGGATGTTGTGAAACCTCATTTTTTGGCGAGAAGCATGCATGTTCTTGTTCTTATTTTTTTAGCCTTAACGGGAATCTCTTTTTTGCTTATGCCACTTTTTGTCCAGGATTATTTTAAAACGGCAGGAATCGTGCCCTCCCAGCCAGCGTGGATACTGATGCTTTTTCTGTATGCAACAGCTGTTCCATTTTTCATGCTGCTTTTAAACGTAAAAAGACTTTGTAAAAATCTTTTGGAAAACAAACCTTTTACACTAAGCAGTATAAAAGCCCTTAACTGGATCGGCCTATGCGCTTTTTCCGATTTTGTTTTATACGCATTTGGAACGATTTCGATTTTGAAAAACTTATTGTCTCTTACCCTGATGGTTGCCGCCTTTATGATTGGGCTTGTGAGCTTGCTGCTATCCCAGCTGGTGAAGGACGCCAAGGAGATAAAAGAAGAACATGACTATACGATTTGAGGTGGCAGGATGCCGATTGTAGTAAATGTGGATGTAATGCTCGCAAAGCGAAAAATGAGTGCCTCGGAGTTAGCAGAGAAGGTAGGAATTTCTCTTCCCAATTTATCAATATTGAAAACAAACAAGGCCAAGGCTGTACGATTTTCCACGTTGGAAGCCTTATGCAGAGTGTTAGAATGCCAGCCCGGAGATCTTTTGGAATACAGAAGCGATGACGAGTAATATTAAGGCTCTTTTCGTAAACTTTGTTGCTATCTGACACAAATTTAAAAATCGAGATTCTGTATTAAAACTTTTAAATAACTTACGAAAAGATGCCACGAAAATAGACCACATACGGAAAGATTCTTTATACGTAAAGCAATAATCTATGCGAAAACAGCCAATACGTAAAATCTTGGAAAGAAGGCGAGAGTATGAATGATTTTAAAAAAATATTTTTGTTATGGATTGTCATCATGTTCTTTGTGACATTTACTTGTACTTTAACGTACCTTGTCATGCAGCAAACATTAAGGCTTGGTGCCAATCAGGCGCCGCTTGAGTCGGCCATTGATGCCAAGCTGGCCCTGCAGAGAGGAACGAGTCCGGAATCCGCTCTGCCCGGCAATAAGCTGGATGCATCTGAAAGCCTGGATACCTTTGTGATGATTTATGATAAGAAGATGACACCAGTGGCGAGCTCAGGCACGATCAATGGCCAAATCCCCCACTATCCCATAGACGTTCTTAAAAATGTGGCTTTAAAGGGCGAGGAAAAGGTCACTTGGCAGCCTCAAAGAGATCTGAGATACGCTACTGTAGCGGTCAGGTATAATCACGGCTTCATTGTCGGTGCCCGCTCCCTGAAAGAAACCGAAAGCCTGATTGGCAGCATCGGAAACCTCATTCTCGCAGCATGGATTGCCTGTTTTGTCCTTTTTTCCATTGCCCTGGCCGTACTTTATTCAGTGATGAAGAAACTATACAAAACTCGAAATGCATGATAGGTTTTTAACTGTAGCACAGCAAAGCACGAAAGGGGTCTGACCCCTTTTGTGCTTTGCTGTGCTGAAGCATCACCTGTTAAAAAAAGCTGCCCAGGCATTTACTGCCGGACAGCTTTCTTTTTTGGCTGCTATTATTCCGCCGATTGGCGAAGGGCAGCTTCAAATTGTTCGATGATATCTTTCGAATTTTCAATACCGAGAGTGATACGCACCACCTGCTTTGTGATGCCGATTTTCCTTTGCATCTCCGGTGAAAGCGCACGGTGAGAGGTTCCAAGCGGATAGGACACAGTGGTCTCTACGCCTGCAAAGGAAGGCACGATCTTCACCCAATTCAGTGAAGAAAAGAAGCGGTGAATATCACATTGGTCCATTAACTCAATGGTGATAACCGCCCCGTTCCCCCTCTTCGAAACGAACTCGGGATAGTAAACCCTGCTTACAAGCGGGTTCCCCATCAAAGCATCTGCCAGTACCTGGGCATTCGTTGTCTGCTTCTCCATTCTAAGGCCAAGCGTTTTAATTCCCCGGCAGGTCATCCAAGCCTCAAACGGACTCAGCTGTGCACCAATATTCACAATCTTTTCCCGTACTTTTTGAATCAAAGGTTCACTCCCAGCCAGAACACCGGCAGCAGCATCACTATGGCCGCCAATAAACTTGGCCGAGCTGTGCACAACGAGATCCACACCCTTTTTAAAGGGCTGTGAAAGATACGGCGTAGCATACAGATTATCAATCATGGTTAAAAGCCCGTTCTCCTTTGCAATCTGCACCACGCCATCAATATCTTCAACCCGCAAAAACGGATTGGTAACCGTTTCACTATAAAGCAGACGGGTATTAGGCCGGATGGCTTTTCTAACCGCCTCTAAATCATGAAAAGAAATGAATGTTGTTTCCACTCCAAAATGCTTTAATTCCTGACTTAAAAGGCGATATGTTCCGCCAAAAATATCCTCAGCCGCGATGATATGGTCTCCAGCCGATACTGTTGCCATAATGCCTGTCAAAACCGCTGATGTCCCCGTTGCCGCTGCCACTCCCGCAGGAGCTCCTTCCAGCATGGCAACAGCCTGTCCGAGTTCATCTATGACGGCATTTCCAGGCTGGCTTGCCCGATTGGCAGAATCCCCCTGGTACAGCTTAAAATACTTTTCCAATTCCTCTAAAGAAGCGAACGAAAAAGATGAAGTCTGATAAGAAGGAGCCGATTCATTTCCAATATCCGACGCATTTTCTTGAAAACTATGAACGATTCTAGTATCTAATGAGCTCTCCATTGTTTGGCACCTCTATTTACACCTTACACTTTATCTTACAATCTATTAACTTTTTGAAAAATTGTTATAAAATCGTCAAATTTACTAGTAGACTCAAATAAGTCGATTGTACGACTCTATTACAAATTTGTCAATTTCATTAAATAGAAAAAGAACCGTTTTAAGGAATTTCCCTGTAAAACGGTTCTTCTTTCTAAAGATTTATCCAAGTTTTTCACGAATGTTTTGACTCACTTAATTTACGGATTTAACACTTTTGCGAAAAACAACAATCTATGCGAAAGCAGCCTTGCCTAAAGAATAGGAGAAAGCAAACGAGAAATAGATTCTTTAAAGCGTATATTCAGCGGACGTTCACGGTACGCCTCAAATGTCAGCTCCCTTGAGTGGAGCATATCATCAATAAAAATGTCTTCAAGCTTTTGAGCCAGAATTTGGTTATACAAAAAGGCGTTCACTTCAAAATTCAACCGGAAGCTCCGCACATCAATGTTTGCCGTTCCGACAGTGGCAATTTTTCCGTCTACCACCAGCATTTTTGCATGAATGAAGCCATTCTCATAAATGTACACCTTAGCGCCTGATTTCAGAAGCATCCCAATATTGGAGAATGTCGCCCAGTACACAAACATATGATCTGGTTTATTGGGAATCATAATCCGGACATCCACTCCTGAAAGACAGGCAATTTTCAGGGCATCAATGACACTGTCGTCCGGAATAAAATAAGGAGTCTGCATGTAGATATACCGCTTGGCTGAATTGATCATTTTCAAATAGCCATTCTTAATTTGTTCCCATTCTGAATCCGGTCCGCTTGAGACAATCTGGACATCCGTATCGCCCATATACTGAACCTCAGGGAAAAAGCGCTGCTCATAGTGGATTTCCTCGTCAGAAGCCTGATTCCAATCCAGGATAAACCGTGTCTGCATCGCATAGACTGCTTTCCCCTTAATTTTCAAATGGGTATCACGCCAGTATCCGAACTTTTTAACAAGACCCAGATACTCGTCTCCAATGTTAAATCCGCCGATATAGCCAATTTTCCCGTCCATGATGGCCAGTTTGCGGTGATTGCGGAAATTCACCCTCAAATTAAGCATGGGAATCTTGGCAGGGAAAAACGCTGCAACCTGCCCGCCGGCATCCGTTAAGCTTTTGAAAAATTTCCGGGGCAATTCCTTTGAGCCCATATCATCATACAATACGCGGACTTTTACCCCTTCATAGGCCTTCCTGGTTAATATCTCAACAAGCCTTTTCCCAAGGTCATCATTGCGGATAATGTAATAAACTAAATGAATATGGTCTTTTGCCTGCTCAATGTCCTCAAAAAGGGAACGGAATTTTTCTTTTCCGTCTGTAAAAATTTCGATATCATTATCCTGTGACAGCACGGCACCATCATTAATTAACAGCATATAAACTAAATCCTTGTAGCGGACTGTTCTTTCATCATGAAAAGGAAAAGCATTGTTTTCAAGCAGCTCAACCTGAGACTGTATGGTTTCTTTAATCCCAATCTTCTCCTGGTCCTTCCACTCGAAAATTTTTCGCCGGGACAAATTCTGCCCAAAGATTAGATAAATGATGAACCCGGCAACAGGAATAAACAGCAGGACTAGGAGCCATGCCCATGTCGCCCCAATATTTCGCCTCTCCAGAAAGATAACCGTTCCAGAGAAAACAAAGTTTAAAAGAAATAAAAGTATTAATAAGATCACAAGGATTGTCATTCTCTGCTCCTTTTTTTATGGAAATTGGCCAATATTGTAATGAATTATAGCTGATTAAAATAGCTGCCGTTTCGCGGGGAAGTGCTCAATTGATGGCATTCATTGGAAAATAGATGAAGAGTACAAAAGTATCATAACATATTATGCAAAAAAGCACATACAGTTTTCCTTTTTCATTCTCTGTCATTCTTCCCCTAACGTGAAAAAAGAAAACCACATCGATTGGATGCGGTTTTCTCTTTTAATTAGCTTTTTATTAAAAATTAATATAGTGAGTCGGATCTACTGCCGTAGCATGGGATGGAATCCACGGCCCCGGATATAATTCAAAGTGAAGATGCTGGCCGGTTGATTCGCCTGTGCTTCCCATAATCCCGATTTGCTGGCCTTTATGAACAACTGCTCCATTTCCGACTAAGCGTGCGGACATATGAGCATAAACCGTCGTATAGATTTTTCCGTTGATATCATGCGTAATAAAGATACAGTTTCCATAGCTTGATGACAGATAAGAACGGCTTACTACACCATCGGCTGTTGCCACAATCGGAACATTTGAACCAGGGTTGGCAATGTCAACACCATAATGGAAGCCGCTGTAAGTACCTTCGCGGGCCCCGAATCCCGAAGAAATATAGCCTTCAGCCGGACGCGTAAACATCCCGGATGTGACAGGGGGAAGGCTTGAGGATCCGCTGCTGCTCAGGCTAGATTCATTTTGCTGCTTTGCCTGTTCAGCGGCCTTCTGTGCCTCATCTGCCAAACGACCTTTTTCCATCTGGATTGCCTTGTCAATCGCTGCTTTTTGAGCACTTAATAAGTCATTTTGCTCGCTCATTGAAAGCTTTTCTTTTTCAATATCATCTTTCTTTTGTCCAAGCTTCTGCATCAGTGCATTTGCCTGCGATTTTTTTGCATTAAAATCAGCTTTCATTTTTTCAAGCTGGTTCAGCATTCCTTGAAGCTCTGAAAGCTTCTTCTCAACTTCAGCCTGTGCCGCCTTCAGCTTGTCCTGGTCTCTTTTTTGCTGCATCATAATATCCTTGTCTGCATTGACAATCGTATTCACAGCCGAAAGACGGTCAAGCATTTCCCCAAAGCTTTTGGAGGTTAAAATGACATCTAAATAACTGGCGGATGTACCGTTTTGCTGCATGGCGCGCGCACGCTGCTTTAACAGCTGATTTCGTTCGTCAATGCGCTTTTGCAGCACCTTAATCTGTGCTTCCAAATCATTTATTTTTTGCTTGGTATCATCCACCTGCTGTTGTTTATCACGGATTTTTTCATTGGCATCCACAATGGACATTTGCAGATTCTTTATTTGAGCTTTCAATTGATCCTGCTTGTCTTGAATTTTAGAAATCTCCTGATCCTTTTGATTCATCGAGGAATGGAGGCTGGAGCTTTTGTTTATGATATGCTGCTGCTGATTTTGCAAATCTGAAAGCTTAGAAGCAGAAGCGGTTGATTCGTATGTAATACACTGGTAAAACCAAGTACTGTTATAATTGAAAATGTTAGCAATGAACGTTTTTTCAATTATCTGTCTCTCCTTTATATTTTTCCCCGCTTAGTGCTTATTACATGAAAAACAGGGAACCAGTATCGGTCCCCTTGCTCTTCATAAAAATCACATTTTTCTAATTTGCAGCCCTGTTCATTCTGCCTGTTGTTCTTAAACAGTGCCATTTGTTTAGTATTCGTATTCTCTAAATCTATTAGACTTTCAAATAGCGCCTAATGGACATCGAGCTTCCCCATACACCGATCACCATTCCCATGATTAGAAGGAGTATGCTTACTTCCCATACGAATGGATTCGCGCTTAGCATCTGTATTAACTGATCATGAAGCTTTGGGGCTATCAGTTTGTACAGATAGGTATAGCCTACTGAAATGATGGTAATTGGGAGAATGGAGCCGAGTATTCCAAGCCACAGTCCCTCCATTACAAAAGGCCACCGAACGAACCAGTTGGTTGCTCCTACCAGTTTCATAATTTCAAGCTCATGCCTTCTGGCAAAAATGGTAATCTTAATCGTGTTCGAAATAAGGAACATCGCTGTCAGCAATAACCCGATGATCAGTACGATTCCAACATTTCGGGCTACAGTAAGAACTTTGAAGAGGTTTTCCACTTTTCCTTTTCCGTAAATGGCCGATTGTACATAATTCATGTTCTGAATCTTTGCTGCAGCCTTTGGCGTGTCTGTAGGGTTCTTCGTTTTTACAATAAATACGTCATATAACGGATTGTCCTGCTGGTAGAGCTTAAAATCGCTTCCCATTGTCTGAACTAAGTTTTGAAGTTCTTTCTGCTTGGAAGAGAATGTGACGGACTGAACCTCAGGCATCGACTCAAGCTGAGCCTTCAGCGCATTTTCATCAGCCGGATTCGCTGTAAGATCGATATGTACGCGAATCTCAACATCCTTTTCAATATCTGTCGCAATCTTGTTCATATTCATCATAATGACGAAAAATACTCCTACTAATAAAAGAGTAATCGTCACTGCACTCGCGGAAGCAAACATCATCCAGCCATTTCGGCCCAAGCTCTTGATGCTCTCCCTGAAGTGGCGTTTTAGCGTTCTAATTTTCATATCCGTAATCCCCCTGATGCTCATCACGGACAATCTTTCCGCCTTCAATCGCAATAACCCTGTGTTTAATGGCATTTACAATTTCACGGTTGTGTGTTGCCATGACCACTGTTGTTCCTCTTGAATTGATTTCTTCGAGGATTTTCATGATTTCCCATGAAGTCTCCGGGTCAAGGTTTCCTGTAGGCTCATCTGCAATCACAACTCTTGGAAGGTTTACAATGGACCTCGCAATAGATACCCTCTGCTGTTCGCCGCCGGAGAGTTCCGTTGGAAGCATTCTTGCCTTATTCTTTAAACCGACAAGTTCTAAGACGTCCATAACACGTTTTTTTATAATTTTAGGTTCTTCCTCTATTACCTCAAGTGCATAAGCAATGTTTTCATAAGCCGTTAAGGTTGGAAGCAGCTTAAAGTCCTGAAAAACAACGCCTATTTGCCGGCGGAAATAAGGAATGCGCTTATTCTTAAGTTTTGATAGATTGACACCGTTTACCGTAATGGTTCCGTTTGTCGGTCTTTCTTCACGATACATCATTTTGATAAATGTAGACTTACCGGCGCCGCTTGGTCCTACCACATAAACGAACTCTCCTTGTTTGATGCGGACATTCAAGCCGTTGGCTGCCATTACACCATTCGGATACTTTTTATAAATCTCTTGCATTTCTATCATTCAATCACCTTACTTTTCTAACAGATTGTGTAAACCACTTCTGTAGTTTTTTTATATGTTTGTTTCGTCATTATCTGCAAGTATGTATAAAATCCGCAAATAATCTCAAAATATCTCGAAATCCAAGTTCAGGACTATTATAACATCTTAGTTTCGTTATTTATTGAAAATTTATATTACATTTATGTTTCAATACGTTATATTCTAAAGCTTTTTTCCTCTCATGTGTCTTAATGTTCTATTTGTTTCACTCGGCCTACCATAAGTAAAAAGGCCTAATACAGGAGATGTATTAAGCCCTATTCTTTGCGATATTTCTTTTTCATTGTCTCAATATTTGTCGAATCACGCTAACACAAACACTTTTTTATTTTTTCTTGGCCAGCCAGGCTGCTACTACCTCTGCCTGTTTTTGGTCAATCAATCCTGGAGGCATTTGGCCTTTTCCATGATTAATAATATTGGCAATTTGGTCCTTGTCCAGCTCTCTGCCGATATGGGAGATGTTCGGTCCATAAGCACCTTTTAAATTATCTCCGTGGCATTGAATGCAGGTAGTGTTGACTATTTTTTGGGGATCCATCGTTTTGGATGAGGATGACTGGCCGTTGTTGCCAGCAGCATTTCCGCAGGCAGCCAGTCCCATTAAAAGCAGGCATCCCAAAAGCATTCCGACTACTTTTCTTTTCATTTCAGTGCCTCCTTTTTAGTGGGCAAGAATTCCTTTCATTCGTATATCAATGTAGGTTCCGTTTAAAACCTTCTCCTACGACCTCAGAAGCATCCATGACAATGACAAATGCAGCAGGATCCACACTTTTTACTAATTGTTTCAGCTTGGTGAATTCGGTTTGATCCACCACACACAAGAGGACAGGACGCTCATTTTCCGTGTAACCGCCATGTGCTGACAGCCGGGTGACTCCGCGGTCGAGCTTACTAAGAATAGCTTCACGAATCTCTTGATTGTGATCTGTAATAATAAGAGCCGCTTTAGATCGGCTCAAGCCCACTTGAACAAGATCGATGGTTTTACTGGTTACGTAAAGGCCAATCAGTGCATACAGGCCTTTTTCAATATTAAAAACAACTGCAGCGGACAAGACCACCATCCCATCAATAATCGCCACACAGGTACCAAGCGTCAAGCCTGTGAATTTATTAATGATTTGCGCTGCAAGATCTGTTCCCCCTGTTGAAGCTTTTCCCCTGAACACAATCCCTAAACCAATCCCGACGCCAATCCCGCCAAATAATGCAGCAAGCAAGGGGTTTCGGGTCCAAGGCTCAAGATGCTCCGTTAAAAAAACGAAAAAAGGCAAAAAGATCGTACCCACAAGGGTCTTAATCCCAAATTGAAAGCCCAGAAAAATTAACCCAGCAATAAAAAGCGGAATATTTAATGCCCACTGTACATAAGCCGGCTTCCAATTAAACACTCCATGCAAAATCGTACTGATCCCGCTGATACCGCCTGACGCAATCTCATTAGGAAGCAAAAAAACATTGAACGCTAAAGCAATAATGGCAGATCCTACTAAGATATAGACATATTCCATTGCCTTCGACCATATAGGATGCTCAAGAGGAACCCCCCGTTTTCTTCTCATCTGTATAATCCCCTTTTCTAGATGTACTCATACCGGAGAGAGTATAGCATGTGTCCCATTCCCTGTAAAGACTTGCTTTAAAAGGAAAAATCCGTTTATTCAGCAGGATAGAATAACTTGCACGCGTGTATGTATGTGGAGTGCCTGCAGGACTGGATGGGACGGGGTAAGGGATTTTTCAACTCGTTTTGTCCTTCATCTCCCTTATGAAGGACGGTTCGCTGAATTTTGCACCTCGTTTTGTCCTTCATATTTCCTATGAAGGACGGTTCGCTGAATTTTGCACCTCGTTTTGTCCTTCATTCCCCCTATGAAGGACGGTTCACTGGATTTTGCACCTCGTTTTGTCCTTCATTCCCCCTATGAAGAACGGTTCACTGGATTTTGCACCTCGTTTTGTCCTTCATCACCCTTATGAAGGACTTTTCGCTGATTTTTCCTTCTCGTTTTGTCCTTCATTCCCCCTATGAAGGACGGTTCACTGGATTTTGCACCTCGTTTTGTCCTTCATCACCCTTATGAAGGACGATTCACTGGATTTTGCACCTCGTTTTGTCCTTCATTCCCCCTATGAAGGACTTTTCACCGAATTTCACACCTCATTTTGTCGTTCATCCCCCTTATGAAGGACTTTTCGCTGATTTTTCCTTCTCGTTTTGTCCTTCATTCCCCCTATGAAGGACGATCCTCTGAATTCTGCACCTCGTTTTGTCCTTCATCTCCCTCTTCCCCTCTATAAAAATCGCAAAAGTCCCGCCTAGTATGCGCCAGGCGGGACTTTTACATGCATGCTGTTTTATTTTTATGAGATACGTGAGCGCAGATATGAGTCAATAAAGATATTGATGTCTCCGTCCATTACGCCATGGACATTTCCCACCTCGGTATTGGTACGGTGGTCCTTCACCATGGAATATGGATGGAATACATACGAACGGATTTGGCTTCCCCAGCCGATATCCTTTTGTTCGCCGCGAATTTCTGCCAGCGCTTTTTCTTTTTCTTCAATTTCCCGTTGATACAATTTCGCTTTCAGCATTTTCATTGCCTGCTCGCGGTTCTTGATCTGGGAGCGCTCTGATTGACATGTTACAACAACGCCGGTCGGTGTATGGGTGATACGGACCGCAGAATCGGTTGTATTGATGTGCTGTCCGCCCGCGCCGCTTGCCCGGTATGTGTCAATTTTCAGGTCTTCCGTACGGATTTCAATTTCGATTTCCTCGTTGAATTCCGGCATGACTTCACAGGAAACGAAGGAGGTATGGCGGCGGCCGGATGAATCAAACGGCGAAATCCGCACAAGTCGGTGCACTCCTTTTTCCGCTTTTAAATAACCGTAAGCATTATGGCCTTTAATGAGCAGGGTCACACTCTTAATGCCTGCTTCATCACCTGGCAGATAATCTAGTGTTTCTACCTTGAAGCCCTGCTTTTCAGCCCAGCGTGTATACATACGAAGAAGCATGGACCCCCAGTCCTGGGATTCTGTACCGCCTGCTCCCGGATGCAGCTCGAGGATGGCATTGTTTTTATCGTATGGCTCGCTTAATAAAAGCTGAAGCTCAAACTCGTTCAAGCGGGAAACCAGTTCCTGAAGCTCCGTTTCCATTTCGGCTTGTAGATCCGGATCGGCTTCTTCCTTTACAAGGTCATGGGTCAGCTCAAGGTTCTCCTGGATTTCCATAAGATCCTTGTACTCGTTCACTAGTTCCTTTAAGCCGTTTGCTTCATTAATAACCGTTTGTGCACCTTGCTGGTCATTCCAAAAATTCGGCTCCAGCATGACTTCATCAAGCTCGGCAATTCGGGTTTCTTTGTTTTCTAAGTCAAAGAGACCCCCTAAAGTCCGCTAATTTCTTAGCTGTTTTTTCTAACTCTGACCGTATTTCAAATAATTCCATTTTCCGTCACCTCATCCAAACAAATAGGACGGGGGCAGGCGCAAGGCTCTGTCCCCCATCCGGTTTTCTTTTCATTTTAGTCAACTCTTGCTTATTATATGTTCTTACCGTGGCAATTCTTATACTTTTTGCCGCTTCCGCATGGACATGGAGCATTGCGCCCTGCAGAGTCTTTCTTTTTGGCAGGCTTTTTCTTAACGGTTTCACCATCTGCCTTAGGATTGACAGCCTGGCCTTTCGCCACTTCTTCCCGTTCAAGATTATTGTGGATTTCCGCTTTCATAATATATTTAGCAGTATCCTCTTCAATGGATGCAATCATATTTTCAAACATAGCAAAACCTTCGCTTTGATACTCGCGTAGTGGATCAATCTGGCCGTAAGCGCGCAGATGGATTCCTTCACGCAGGTGGTCCATCGTATCAATATGGTCAATCCATTTAGTATCCACAGCACGAAGCAAAATTACTTTTTCAAACTCACGCATTTGCTCTTCGCCAAGGGACTCTTCTTTTTCATTATAGTCTTCTTTTACCTTGGCTAAAATGAGTTCAACCATTTCCTCCGGTTCCTTGCCGCGCAGGTCTTCCACCGTTACGTCGCCTTCATGTAAAAGAGTGGCATGAACATAATCCACGATTCCCTGAAGGTTCCAATTCTCTTCGTCCTCGTGCTGCGGTGTATGGACAGCGACCGCATTTTCCACTACGTGCTGGATCATCGCTTCCACGATTTCACGAAGGTTTTCAGAAGCAAGTACTTCATTACGCTGTTTGTAAATAATTTCGCGCTGCTGGCGAAGGACGTCATCGTATTGAAGGAGCTGTTTACGTGAATCAAAGTTATTGCCCTCTACACGTTTTTGCGCTGATTCCACTGCACGTGACACCATTTTAGACTGGATTGGCTGTGAATCGTCCATTCCAAGGCGTGTCATCATGGCTTTCATATTGTCAGAGCCGAACCTTCTCATCAATTCATCTTCCATGGAAAGGTAGAATTGAGTGACACCAGGATCTCCCTGACGGCCGGAACGTCCACGGAGCTGATTATCGATACGTCTTGATTCATGGCGTTCTGTTCCGACAACCGCAAGACCGCCGAGTTCCTTCACACCTTCACCAAGCTTGATGTCCGTACCGCGTCCTGCCATGTTCGTTGCAATGGTGACAGCACCCTGCTGCCCTGCTCCAAGGATTATTTCAGCTTCACGTTCATGGTTTTTTGCATTCAAGACATTGTGGGGAACACCACTTTTTTTCAAAAGCTGTGAAATCAACTCAGATGTTTCGATTGCAACGGTACCTACAAGAACAGGCTGCCCTTTTTCATGGCGTTCCTTAATATCCTCGACAACAGCGTTGAATTTACCTGCCATAGAGGCATAAATCAAGTCAGCACGGTCGTCCCTGACAATCGGTCTGTTCGTTGGAATGACGACAACTCTCATATTATAGATGTTGCGGAATTCCTCTTCTTCCGTTTTAGCGGTACCCGTCATCCCGGCAAGCTTTTCATACATACGGAAATAGTTCTGGAATGTAATGGTCGCCATCGTCATGCTTTCGTTTTGAATTTCCACGCCTTCTTTGGCTTCGATCGCCTGGTGAAGGCCGTCACTGAAACGGCGCCCTGCCATAAGGCGTCCTGTAAACTGGTCAACGATGACAATTTCGTCTTCCTGAACCACATAGTCGACATCCAAATGCATGCTGACATTGGCTCTTAACGCCTGGTTAATATGATGGTTCAGCGTAACATGTGAGATATCAAAAAGATTTTCAATGCCAAAAGCACGCTCGGCTTTGTTAATTCCATCCTCTGTCAGCTGGACGCTTTTTGTTTTTTCATCGTACGTAAAATCTTCGTCTTTATTCAGCGTACGGACAAATGCATTGGCTTGAATATAAAGGGCTGCAGATTTCTGTGCTTGTCCCGAAATGATCAGCGGCGTACGGGCTTCATCGATCAGGATGGAGTCGACCTCGTCAATCACCGCGTAGTAAAGCGGGCGCTGCACCTTTTGCTCTTCATAAAGGACCATATTATCACGCAGATAATCAAAGCCCAATTCATTGTTTGTGCTGTACGTAATATCAGCAGCATAGGCTTCCTGCTTTTCTTCGCCTGACATGCTGTTCAGGTTTAATCCGACAGTCAGTCCAAGAAATTCGTAAAGCTGTCCCATTTCTTCCGCGTCACGGCTGGCAAGGTATTCATTGACTGTAACCACATGAACGCCTTTTCCGGAAAGAGCATTCAAATAAACCGGCATGGTGGAAGTCAATGTTTTACCTTCCCCGGTTTTCATTTCAGAAATATTTCCTTCATGCAGGGAAATACCGCCCATCAGCTGTACATGGTAAGGATAAAGCCCAAGTACACGGCGCGCTCCTTCACGAACAACGGCAAAAGCCTCAACAAGAAGGTCATCCAGCGATTCGCCATTTTGATAGCGCTGTTTGAACTCCTCTGTTTTTTCGCGAAGCTGGTCATCCGATAGTTTTTCCATATCTGAAGCAAGCTCTTCTATTTGGTTCGCCAGCTTATCAAGGCGTTTCAATTCACGTTTATTCGCGTCAAACACTTTTTCTAAAAAAGCTACCATCTATAACGCTCCTTTTTTCATCGATAAATATGATTGGCTTCTATAGAAACCTCTTCCATTCATATTAAAAAGAAAAGCCTCTTTGTCAGGCCTCCATTTCATTCGGTAGATAGGGAGGATTCCCTCTCGCAAAAATATTAAAAATTCACCTTTCTTAATATTACCATTGAAAGCCATGTGTGACAACCAAACAAGTACAGGCAAGGAATGGGAAAAGCTAAAAGCGGAAGAAGCCTGGTTATCGGCGATAAGCATTAGACGAGTCGCCAGAGAGGTTTGTTTTTTAACCTCACTGGCGACTTGGCTTATGACTCGAGCCGATGGCTTCTGGAGCTGGATAAGGAAAGGCGGAATGCGAGGTTTTGCGACGTACAGACTGGACAGCTTCGACTGAGATAAAGGAAACACGAAAAGCGATAGCTTTTCGATGTTGACTTATCGCAGGGAGGAGTTGGGAAGTCTGCTAGTCGCAGGAGCCTGGAGCTGGACAATGCTAAAAGCAGAAGAAGCTTAGGTTTAGGCGATAAGCATTAGACGAGTCGCCAGGGAGGTTTGCTTTTTAACCTCACTGGCGACTTGGCTTATGACTCGAGCCGATGGCTTCTGGAGCTGGATAAGGAAAAGCGGAAGGCGAGGTTTTGCGACGTACAGACTGGACTGCTTCGACTGAGATAAAGGAGACACGGAATGCGATCGCTTTTCGATGTTGACTTATCGCAGGGAGGAGATGGGAAGTCTGCTAGTCGCAGGAGCCTGGAGCTGGACAAGACTAAAAGCGGAAGGAGCTCAGCTTTAGGCGCTAAGCAGAAGACGAGTCGTCAGGGAGGTTTGCTTTTTAACCTTACGGAAGGGAGTTTGAGATACAGATAAGCTCAATGTTGGAGATGTTAAAAGAGGATGCCCCTCCCAAAGCGCCTATAGACGTTGTTTAAAGACAAAGAAGAAGCAGATACCAGTCCATTTGGTGTCTGCCCCTTCTTTCATTACTTATGATTGCTTTTTCATAAAATCAAGCACATCAAGGTCGATTTTTCCTTTTTCCTGCTCTCGCATTTCAAAGTTTTCCGTATGCAGATAGGCTCTTAAGGCATCAGATAAACCGGCTGTTTCCGTTAAATAGCCCAGCCTGCTTAAATGCCGTCCGAGCTCGTCTTCCACTTCTCCCTCAATGGCTGCAATTCTTTCCGGTTTGGAGGAAGAGAAGTAAAGCCGCTGAAGTGAATAGATTCGCATTAGCTCATCAATAGGCTTTGGATGATCGTCTACGCGCAAATCAATCAACCTGTCATTAAAGCCCCCATACCCTCCTGCTTCCTTGACAACCAGCAGGGCGGCAGACTGCATTCCGCGTGAATCTCCTCCAGCCGCTTGGCCTGCATTTAAGGCCCTTAACAAACGTTTTGCGAGTGCGCCTTCCGTTTCCAGGAATGTATTTTTCATGCTCTCCACCGTTTTTTCATCGACAAGAATATTTCCCTGTGCAGCAAAATATTCACCAGTTGTGCCGCCAGCCCAGTCGTAGCATTCCTTGCCTGTGAATGTGGCTGCCTGGCCATTTGCATCTACAATGCCGACCTGGCGCATTTCTCTGTCAGGATCCTCCTGCAAGAGCAGGTCAAGAACCTCCTGTGCGCTCTTCCCTTGTTCCAGCAGCGCAAGGCCATTCGGCCCATAGGAAGTATTCGCATAGGACTGTGTGGCGATGGCTCCAACTCCTGCTTTCGCAAACGGAACAACAGCTCCCACGCCCAAAAATTTGGACTGTACTGCTACTCCCCATGTCTTCTCTTTTGGATCATACCCTACAATTGAAAACGTCATCTCACATTCCTCCTCATTACTTTAATCCACTACAGTGCGAAAGGGGTCTGACCCCTTTAGTGCTTTACCACGCTGCAATATGCCCATCCGTCCTTGATTCGGTTCCTCCCATCAAGACACCGGTTTCGGGGTTGCGCCAAATGATCTGCCCGCGCCCGAATGCTCCGGAATCAGAAGTGACCTGAATTTGATGGCCTTTCCGGATGAGTGCCTGCAGGAGATGCCGAGGAAAATGGGACTCCACCGTAAACTTCTTCCCTTCCAGCCACTGCCACCTCGGAGCATCAAGCGCTGCCTGCGGATCCAAATGGAAATCAATCGTATTCATGATGACCTGGAAATGCCCCTGCGGCTGCATATACCCGCCCATCACGCCAAACGGCCCAACGGCTTCGTTATCCTTCGTCAAAAAACCCGGAATAATGGTATGGTACGTTTTCTTTCCAGGCTTTAACGAGTTAGCATGGCCCGGATCAAGTGAAAAATCATGTCCTCGGTTTTGCAGAGCGATACCAGTTCCCGGCACTACAATGCCTGAACCAAAGCCCATATAATTGGACTGGATAAAGGAAACCATATTGCCTTCCCCATCCGCCGCCGCCAAGTAAACCGTCCCGCCCTTTGGAGGCGTGTAAACTTCAGGCTCAATCGCTTCCTCTCCGATCAGCTCACGGCGTTTCCTGGCATACTCCTCAGATAACAAATGCCCAACCTCAGCCTCCATATGGGCAGGATCGGTAATAAAGGCCTTCCCGTCTGTAAAACTAAGCTTCATAGTCTCCATTTGCTTATGGTATGTATCAACGGTTTCTTTTTCGGTAAAATCAAAACCTCCTGCAATCTTAAGCGCCATCAATGCCACCAAGCCTTGACCATTGGGCGGAATTTCCCACACATCATACCCGCGGTAACTCACAGAAATCGGTTCAACCCATTCCGGCTGATAGGCAGCCAAATCCTCTTTGCTTAGGAAGCCATCGTACTTTTGAACATAATCCGCTATTTTTTCGGCAAGCTCTCCTCTGTAAAAGCTCTCGCCATTTGATTCCGCTATTTTTCGAAGTGTATCTGCGTGGTCTTTCGATCGCCATATACCCCCAATTTCTGGAGCCTTCCCCATAGACGCAAACGTACGGAACCATTCTTGGAACTCTTCTCCTGTAAGCACTTCTTTAAAGCGCTTAAACGCATATCCCCAATACTTCCCAAGGGTTGGCGTGATGGCATAGCCCTCCTCTGCATAGCGAATGGCCGGTGCAAGCACGTCCGTTAGGGACAGCTTACCGAACTTCCTTGAAAGCTCTGCCCAGGCAGACGGGGCACCCGGAACGGTAATAGGGACAACGCCGTGAACCGGCATCTTTTCATATCCTCTTTCCTTTAACGCCTCAATCGAGATGGAAGAAGGGGCAGGGCCGCTTGCATTCAATCCATGAAGCTTTCCTTTTGTCCATACAAGGGCAAAAGCGTCTGCTCCGATTCCATTAGACGTAGGCTCCGTCACCGTTAATGCAGCCGCAGCCGCGATGGCAGCATCAATCGCATTCCCGCCTTTTTGTAAAATTTCGAGGCCTGCCTGTGCAGCAAGCGGCTGTGATGTGGCCACCATGCCATTCCGGGCAAAAACGGTATTGCGGGCAGACGGGTAGGGCTGGTATAAATGATCAAATTTCATCCTAAACTCTCCTCTGTTTGTTTCATCCAGTAGAAAACAATTGTTTCGAAGCGCGAAATAGAGATAATTTTATTATAAGTTTACTAGTTTTAATATTTCAATTATTTTACCTATTAAACTAGCATGCTTTCAGTCTGGATATTTCGTTCATTTCCATTCATAAAACTCCTGCTGGGGGATAATCGGGTAAAAATAGTGCTTTTTCGGGCAAAAACAGGTTGTAATCGGGTAAAACTCAAGGCTAATCGGGCGAAAACATAGATTAATCGGGGAAACTAAGACTTTATACCCATCGAAAAACCCCGATACTTTAATGCTTTACTCCACAAAAAGGGTCAGACCCCTTTTGTGCTTTAGCACATCACAGCACAATCCCCGTATATATCAAAAATCCCCGCAGGCAATCTGCCCGCGGGGATGGATTCAGTCATGATTAAGTTGTTTCAATTAATCCATACTTGCCATCACGGCGTCGATAGACAATGTTCGTATGGTTGGTTTCGGCATCTGTATAGATAAAGAAGCTATGGCCCAGCATGTTCATTTGCAGGACGGCTTCCTCACTATCCATCGGTTTCAGGTCAAATTGCTTCGTGCGCACAACCTCCAAGTCTATGTCTGTGTCTTCCTCTGCCTCAGCCAGGGTACTGGCCGTTTCAGATGATGCGAAGTACTCGCGCATATCGCCTTTTTCACGGAATTTGCGATTGACTTTGGTTTTGTGCTTGCGGATTTGCCTTTCCAATTTATCGACAATTAAATCCACTGCTGCATACATATCAATATTGGATTCTTCTGCGCGGAGAACGAGCTGCGTCATAGGAATCGTAATTTCTACTTTTCCTGTCTTATCCGGATAAACCTTTAAGTTTACATGGACATTTGCGTTTGGGGTTTCAATAAAATATCTTTCCAGCTTCCCGACTTTCTTTTCGACATAATCCCTAATTGCTGGAGTTACCTCAATGTTTTCGCCACGGATATTGTAGTTCATCATGTGGACTCCCCCTCGTCTGCCAAGCTTGCCGATGTGCCTTTTTGTATTTGGCTTGTCTATCTTGATACGGCCTGCTTTCGCTTTTGTATTAATATATTGCTATGAATATATATTACGATATTACCCGTCTATATTCCTTCTTAATCCTAATATTTTATTTTGTCGAAAATTAGTTGGAACAACCAGTAGATTGAGCTCCGTTATTCTAACACTCATTCACCAAATTCCTTTAAAATTAGATTTTTCAAGTTTGGCCTTTCCATCTAATTAATACTTTGTTTGAGAATGTCATTCCCATGCTAAAAAGCCCGCATGCTCCCCACACACAGGCCTTTCCGCCGTCTTCCTCTACACCTTCTTATCCATAATCATGCCAAGATAATCGTTCATCGCAGCATAGATATCAAGAAGCTTTTTTGAGGGGATTTCCTGGACCACCTGATTGGTCTGGTCATTGACGATTGTTACGTAGTACTCTTTCAGCTTTTCATGAAACTTGAACTGAATATGGGTGCTGGAAGCAGAAACAAATTTATTCAGAGCGTCCACTACTTTTTGGACATTCTCCTTGGTATTTTTGGTTCCGTCTCCCTTATCCCCGGGTGCTGCTGAAACCGGATCAGCTGTTTTTCCCTGGCTGTTCTGACTTTGAGCCGGATTTGATTGAACGGCAATGGAGGCTGACGGCCCCTGAACACGATTCATCATCTCGTAAGCTCCTTTGTGATTTTTCTTTCTATTCTGATATCGGAGGTTTTTTATGAGTCTTTATACCTAAGATAAAATAATCCAAAGTTAGACGAGGGCAAAATCCAAGTCAACGAGCGCCTCATTTTTTTCCATTCTCTCTTTTATCTGCAGCATCCATTCCTTCACTCTTTCTGTCCGGTCTTCCGGTGCCACCTTTTTATTTAAAACCGCATACAGATCAATATCACGAAGCTTTAAAAACAGCGGAATGGCAGCCAAATATTCAGCGGGCAGATCATTTTCCTCCCGATAGCCGCTTAAAAAGGCATCCATAAACTCCTTTGCATAAGCAGTCCTTTCTGCCCTGGTCCCCTTGAAGTCTCGAAACGTCGCTGTGTAATAAAGCGGGATGGCAATATCGGAAGCAAAATAATGATAACAGGCATCATCAAAGTCAAAGACATGAATTTCTTTTCCATCATAAAAAAAGTTTCCTAAATGGATATCCGAATGAATTAAGCCAAACGATTCACGGTTGGCTGGAAGCTCGCCAATCTGTCTGACGATCTCTCTTGCATGCTCCAGCAGGTGGGCATCTTCCCCGTCAAAATACTTTTCAAAATCCAGCAAGTCATTATCCGTCCACTGGTAGCGCGGTTTTATTCCGGCTGGCGGAGTGTAATCCTTAGTAATCCGGTGCATTTTCCCAATCATTTTTCCCCAGGCGATAATCATCTCTTTGCCTGCCTCTTCAGCTTTCACACCGCTTCCGGCAGCTTTTTCGAAAAGACTGGCAAAAAAATGCGTATCTCCTGCTTTGAATGCCTCTACCGTATGGCCCTCTGCAGACTCAATCACATTGGGGATATGAATGCCGTTTCTATGTAAATACTGAATCCAGTCAAGCTCGGATTCAAGCTCTTCCTTTGAACGATGGGAGCTGTGCGTAACCCGCAGAATTTGCGGCACCCCCTTCTGATAGACCTCAAAAACGTAATTCTCAAAGTCCCCTAGCTTTTTCATTTCAGGGTCCAGCTGCAGCCTTGACAGTATCTCTTTTTTCACTTCCTCTGTAAAAAGCTGATCCACCGCTTTCTCCATCCCCATCTCCTCCTTTTTTACTACAGTGAAATGATTATAGCATATCGATTCACAAAATATTTAAATTTTTTAGCAAACAAGGCATATACCCAAGAATCCTGCGGGCTATTGACATATGATTTAGTGAAAATGCTGATAAAGCATCCAAGGCTTTTTAAAAAAGCTGAATAGAAAAAATGAGGAGGAAGATTGATGCACCCAGATTTTCAAGTAATACCTGAAACGTTTGACGATGAAAGAAGAATTAGACCGGGATTCGGCGGTTTTGGCCGTCCGGGATTCGGCTTTGGAGGTTTTGGCCGTCCTGGATTTGGCTTTGGCGGATTTGGACGCCCTGGTTTTGGATGGGGACGTCCGGGATTCGGCTGGGGACGCCCAGGATTCGGATTCGGAGGTTTTGGCTTCCCATTTTTAGGAGGATTGGCAGCAGGCGCCTTACTGGGGCCAGCCTTATACGGAGGCTACGGCTACGGTTACCCTCCTTACGGTTATGGATACGGTTATCCTCCATACCCATATTATTGGTAAAAAAATAAATCATAATAGATTCCATGTAAAAAGAGGTTCTCTTTCCAAAAGAGAGCCTCTTACTCATTACCTCGACACAAATCGGTTCCCGGTTACCCAATACCTCCACGGATACTCCCTGGCCTCCCCTGTGTTATCGATGCCTATCCGAGGCCCTGCAGAAATAGCAGCTGGCGTATTGCCCTTGGCGATATAAAGAGGCGGTTCATAGATGGGATGACCGTAGTCGCTCATCTGAATGCCAAGCGCTTTGGTCAATTTGCCTGGACCATTCGTTAAATTTTTTTCAACGGGCACCTTTCTTCTTTTATACATCTCATCGATACCTGTAAAAGGCTCCACTGCCCGGATCAGGACAGCTTCCGGCTCGTCGATTCCTGCACTGACAATATTCAGCAAACAATGCGTGTGCATCGTATAGGTGTAGACAAGCCCTGCTTCAGAAAACATAATCTCAGTGCGTTTGGTCCTCCGATTCCCAAAGCTGTGGGCTGCCCGGTCCATCGGCCCCCGGTACGCCTCGGTCTCGACAATATAGCCGGATAACACACCCTCCTGTGTTTGATGGATCAATAAACAGCCAAGAAGAGACTGAGCAAGCTCGAGTGTCGGCTGCTGGTAAAATTCCTTTGGAAGAGGCAGAGACGGGACTATAGGATCGATTTTAAAAACTCCTTTCCAACGTTCATCCATTTTCTTTCTGTGACTATCATAATAAATCTGCCCTTTTTAGGAAAAAATTACATAAAAGACAACCATGTAAATAGAACAAACGGCTTATTAATAGCAAAAACCACTCTATAACAACGTCCAAAGACACAGGTATTTTTCCTTAAAAAGATTATTCAATTCTTAACATTTCCGATATATCTTGTTTACATCATCCTTCTACAATTTTATTGGAGTACATACAAGCAATGAGAAGGAGTTGTCGAAATGAAACGAAAGACTGTAATTGCTGCCGCTGTGGCTGCCCTTACACTTACTACCAGTTCTGCCTATGCAGCGATGCACATGAGCCGCACGCCCGGTCCCAAGGGGATGAATACAGGGATTACCCCGCATAATACCGCCTTAACCCCAGCCGGTCAACAAATCAAGCTTGGCGATTTTCCCATGGGCGGGGCATTGAGTCCGGATGGCCGGTATTTCGTTGTCTCGAATGACGGCCAGGGAACGCAATCCCTCCAGGTCGTCGATACAAAAACGAATAAAATCGTCCACACCGCTGAATACACATCCCCAGAATCCTTATATCTTGGCGTTGCATTCAGTCCTGACGGGAAAACGCTATATGCCTCAGCAGGCGGCAACAACAAGATTCGTCAATACCGCTTTTCCGGCGGACACCTTTTTGAGAAAAGTCCGATCATGTTAACCGATACCAAAAACTCAAACTTCTATCCTGCCGGCATCTCTGTGTCTCCAGACGGCACTTCCCTTTATGTCGCCAACAATCTGGATAACTCGGTGTCCAAGGTAGATATTGCCACCGGAAAGATTGCCCAAACCGTTTCGGTTGGAAAAAATCCATATTCCGCTTTCCTTACAAAGGATGGCAAAAATCTTTATGTCACCAACTGGGGTGAAAGCAGCGTAACGGTTCTGGATCCTGCCACCCTGCAGGTGAAGAAAACCATCACGACAGGCCTTCATCCAAATGCCATTGCGGAAAACCCGCTAACAGGCGATATCTATGTAACCAATACAGATGACGATTCTGTATCGATTATCAATGGCCAGTCGCAAAACGTGGTACAAACACTGAACCTTAAACCTTTTCAACAAAAGGAAACTGGAAGCCAGCCGGACGCTTTGACTGTATCAAAGGACGGCAAAACCCTTTATGTCGCCAATGCCGGCAATAACGATGTAGCGGTTGTCGACCTTTCAGCGAAGAAGGCAAAGGTTAAAGGGCTAATTCCAACGGCCTGGTATCCAACTGGCGTCTACCAGAATCACAATAAACTGATGGTCACCAATGCCAAAGGGCTGGGCGCCGGTCCCAATGATCAGGGACAGTATATCGGCAGCATGATTGAAGGCACCCTTTCTGTCATCAATACGCCGGATAGCCGCCAGCTCACCCGCTACACGAAGCAGGTTCAGCAGAATATGGATGAAAACGAAAAGGCAAGCAAAAGCGGCAATAATCCGATTCCGTTCACACCATCCGGGAAGTCACCGATCAAGCACGTCATCTATATCATTAAAGAAAATCGCACCTACGACCAGGTGTTTGGCGATTTAGGAAAAGGAAACGGCGACCCTAGCTTAACCGGCTTTGGCAAAAACGTGACCCCTAACCTGCACAAGCTAGCAAACCAGTTTGTCACACTCGACAATTTCTATGCCAATGCAGAAATCAGTGCACAAGGCCACAACTGGGCAACAGGTGCCATCGCGAACGATTATGTGGAAAAGAACTGGATGGCAAACTATTCAGGACGAAACCGCGGCTATGACTTTGAAGGCGACAATCAAAGCGCCTATCCAAAAGCAGGTTTCCTATGGGATGATGCTCAACGCTCCGGGGTTTCCTTCCGCGACTACGGAGAGTTCACGAACTTCGACCCAACTAAGAAGCAATGGGTGGCAACAGATCCAAGCATCGGCGACCGTTTTGACCCGAATTTCGCCGGCTGGAACCTTGATCTTTCTGACCTTGGCCGCCAATCCGAATGGGAAAAGGAATTCAATGATTTTGTAAAAAATGACAACCTGCCGCAAATGGAAATCGTCCGCTTCGGAAATGACCATACTTACGGCACAAAGGTAGGCGCCTTAACACCTGAATCGATGGTGGCGCAAAATGATGAAGCGGTTGGAAGGCTGGTCGACGCGGTCAGCCACTCGAAATACTGGAAGGACACCGCTATCTTTATCACCGAGGACGATGCTCAAAACGGTTGGGATCATGTGGATGCACATCGAACCGAATCGCTTGTCATAAGCCCATATACGCAAACAGGAAAAGTGGACAGCACCTTCTACGATACCACTTCGATGATCCGTTCCATGGAGCTGATCCTGGGCATGAAGCCGATGTCCCAATTCGATGCATCCGCTGTACCGATGTTCAATTCTTTTACAAACAAGTCGGACTTCACAGTCTACAATCATGAAGAACCAAAAATTTCACTGACGCAGAAAAACGGTGTCAACACGCCTGGCGCCCAAATTTCAAACAAGCTTGATTTCTCCCGTGCCGACCATGCCAACGAAACACAATTGAACAAGGTCTTATGGGAAAAAACCATGAAGGGCAAAAAAATGCCAAAGCTCAACCAGCAAAACCAATAACACATGAGGAGCCTCCTTTTAGGGGGCTCTCTCCCAATGAAAAGGAGAATTATTGATGAAAAAAATCATTCAAGCCCTTTCCCAGCGGTTAATCCTCCTTTCGGTGATGGTTGCCCTTTTATTTGTTTGGGGGATTTATTCCGCCAGCCAAATGAAGACAGAATACCTCCCGCAAATCAACAATCCCATTCTAATGGTCACCTGGAAAACACCTGCCGAAAGCACGGACGGCGCAGTCAGCCAGGCGGAAGAGAGCCTTTTAGCCTCTTTAAAGGAAGTAGAGGGCCTCGAGTCCATTCAATCCACCAACTATCCGCAGGGTCTTTTTGCAAGCCTTACGTTTCCGCAAAGCACCAATATCGACCAGGCGGAAAAAAACATTCAAGCAGCTGTACAGCAGGTTTCCCTTCCTGCGGGTGCCAGCAAGCCGGAAATTACCCGCATCGGCTCGGACTCTTTTCCGTTCATGGAAATCAGCTCCACAACAGAGTCAGGAACCGGCACCGCGGACGCTCTTTTGCAGCAGCTCGGCCAGATTCAAGGAATCAAAAAAATCGATACAACCGGCAATGGCCAAACAGGCTACCTCATTACACTCGATAATCAAAAGCTTTTAGCGCATGGCCTTCGCTTTGAAGATGTACAGAACTCCCTGCAAACCGCTACGAGTCTTTTACCAGAGGGCAAGGTCGTGACGAAAAACCTTCAGCTCCAGCTTCAGGTGAAAGGAACAGCCGACCAAAAAACCGAGCTTGAAAATACCGTAATACATACGCCGAACCAAAAATCAGTCCTTTTAAAGGATGTGGCATCGGTTGAAAAAGGCCCGATCAATGTTCAAACGTTAGCCCGAACCAACGGAAAGCCAAGTGTCATCCTGGATCTGTATAAAACAAGTGCTGCCGATGTCACCAGGATTAGCCAGCAGGCAGAAAAAAAGCTCCAAAGCTATCAGCAGGCTCATCCTGAGGAAAAGCTGACCGTGTTGTCCAACCAGGGCCAAACCGTTTCCCATGCCATTAACGGACTATGGAAAGAAGGCCTGCTCGGCTGTTTCTTCTCGATGCTTTGTGTTTTCCTTTTTTTCCGGGAATGGCGCGCCACGCTGGCGATTGCCTTTACCCTTCCCATTTGCTTTCTCTCATCAGTTTCCATCCTTTATGCCATGGGGATCACCTTGAACCTTTTAACGGCTTCCGGCTTAATCGTGGCAATGGGCCGTGTCGTGGATGACTCGATTGTTGTGCTGGATAATATGTACCGCAGGCTTGAACGAAACGGCAGCTATTCCTTTGACCTTTTGGCAGCTTCGGTGAAAGAAATGGTACCTGCAGTGGTTTCCTCTACTCTGACTACCATTGCCGTCTACCTGCCCTTAACCTTAACAGGCACCATGGTCGGGCAGGCCTTTTTCGGACTGGCATGGGCCGTTACGATTTCGCTCGTCTGTTCGCTTGTCGTATCGTTATTGGTGCTGCCTCCGTATGCTGCGTTTACCTGGAAGAATCGCTTTTTCAATGCGGCTCCCCAAACGGAACGATGGGCCATTCCCTTGTTGCAAAAAGCCTGGCCGAAACGCCAATGGTGGTTTGGCGGGATGGCTGCAGCCCTTGTTTTAGCAGCTGTCGGAGCGTTTTTTCTTCCGGTCAACGTGCTTCCGCGCACACACGCCCAGGATTTGAATATCCAGGTGGAGGCACCGGAGGGTTCAACGCTCGATCAAGTGAATGGAGATGTGCGTGCGTTGGAATCGCTGCTTCAGCAGCATCAGGAAATTAAGACGTATGCATCCACAGCCGGCTCCTCGTTCACTCCTGCTTTCGATGATGTTTTTGACCAGGCAGGCGGATGGATTCAGCAGCCGAACGTCGCCAATGTGTACGTCACGCCGAAGCCGGGAGTCAATGTCGACCAGCTGACGGCTCTCATCAAGGATGACATTAAAAAGCTGAATTCAGGCGCCATTTATACGGTCACCAACCAGCAAATTGCCGGCGATGATTCGCGTGTTACGCTGACGTTATCCGGCGGCAGTTCCCAAGAGCTCGCAAAGGCTGCAGGCCTTGTAAAAGGAAAGCTGCAAATGATCAATGGCCTGCAAATATACAGTGATGGAGAACAGGCGGACCAAATGAACTACACTGTCGAGCTGAACGATGACAAAATAAAGGCACTCGGACTGGACAGGCAGGCCATTGCCGACCGGCTCGAAACCTTTATCGACAAGCAGGCGGATGTTCAATTGACAACTGAGAATACTTCATCCCTGCCAATCGAGCTCCACAAGCCTTCCGCTGTTTCACTTTCTTATGCCCAAGGCGTGGACCCTGAACAGGAATGGCTCATGCAGCTTGGCCGTGTCTCATTTAAAAGTAAAACAGGAAAAACGGTACGCCTTGAAGACATTGCCTCCCTCAACGTAGATACCGCTTCGATTACGAGTGAACAAGACGGACAGCCAATTGCGGTTGTAACGGGGAATATTTTAACGAATGATATCGACGGAGTGACAGGAAAAATCAACGAAACCCTCGTTAAGCTCCAGTTGCCAAAAGGCATCCATGTGGAATTCGGCGGCATCCCTCAGCAGGTCGAGCAAATGATCTGGTCAATCAGCTTTGCAGGCATCATCTCGATCCTGCTTGTGGTAATCATCATTTCAAGCATCTTTAAAGGAATTCGGACACCAATTGCCGTGCTGTCATCCCTGCCGTTTGCCCTGGTCGGATCCGTTGCCCTGTTAGTAATCTTTAAACAGTCCTGGAATTTGGGTGCTCTCGTGGGACTGGTCATGCTGATTGGAATTGTTGCGACAAACGGAATAGTCCTGGTCGACCGGCTGGAGCGCTTGCGAAATGAAGGCAGGCCGCTGCAGCGCTTAATCTTGGAGGGCACAGCAAGCCGGGTGCGTCCGATTTTCGTAACGGCAGCCACCACCATTTTAACGCTCTTGCCCCTGACATTTTCAGGCCAATCGGATACGCTGATATCGCAGTCGCTCGGGCTGGTAGTCGTCGGCGGAATGATCACCTCAACACTCACAAGTCTTCTCGTGGTGCCGACGATTTATCATTGGCTGTGGAATTCTGTGGATAAGTCGAAGGTGCGGGGACGGATTCGGAGGATAGAAGCTTAACGCGAAAAGGTCCGCTCATGGTTGGAGCGGGCCTTTCTATTTGTGAAGATATCAACTCTAGTTATTACAGCGCTTGTTTTTAGAAACGACCTCTGCTGCCTGTGTGACGGCACTCAGAATATTGGCGACGCCCTGATAATCTGCGGTATATTCCACCCGTACAAAAGGACTCCGCTTTTCATTGGAAACATACTTCGGCGGCAAATGATTGAGAGACAGGGCCTTCACATCATCCAGACAGCGCTCACAATCGCACGCTAGGTGAAGCTGATCCTTAAACTTATCCAGCACATTTTGAACCATTTCTTCCATCACGTTGTAGACTGGCATTCTAGTCCCTCCCAGCTGCTTTCCTCAATCTTAAAGAAAACATTTATAAGTAACTAACATTATAAACTATTTTTCGAGCTGCTGGATAGAAAATACTCTATTGGACTAGTTAACCATTATTATTTTCGTTTATCGTACAGGATGCCACCCCGTTGCAGGCTTTGATAAGGATTGATATATTTAGGCGCGTTTTTCTTCTGGTTTTTGACCGTTAGGATGTCTTTTTGAATGTCTAGTTTTATTGCCTGCATTTTGTCCTGGATACGTTTGTTCAATTCCAGTGCCTCTTGGCCCATTTGCTTTTCTTCGGAAGTGAACGGACCTTTTATGTCAGAAAGAAGAGCTTCTCGTCGGGATAAAAAGCTCTGGATTTTAGCGATAACCTGGTCTCTGTCTTTACTTTCGACTGGCTTATCGATTTCAGCATAGAGCTCTTTACTAATCTGGTAAAACTCTTTTATAGCCGCCACTAGGCTTGACCGCCTTGGCTTGTTTGTTTCTGCTTGTTAATTTGGATGACTTCTTTCCACATATCGCGGAATTCTGTGACGAGTCTTTCCGCCTCGGTCAGAACAGTCAAATCATTACGCAAGTTTGCTTGGATAAGCTGACGGTAGATAAAATCGTATAATGGCATTAATTGTTTGGATACATCCATATCCATATTCAATGTACTCATGAGTTCCAGAATAATGTTTTGGGCAGCCTGAAGACTCTTATTTTTCTGCTCAATATTTTTATTTTGAATGGCTAGATGAGCCTGTTTAATAAATTTCAAACATCCGTTATAAAGCATAAGTGTTAGCTCACCAGGCGGCGCGCTAAAAACAGAATTGGTTTGATAGGTCTGGTATGGATTATTAATAGACATAGTTCTTCACTCCTTACTTCATCATCCTCCGCTGCTTAGCATAGAGGAAATATAGCCACTTTGCTGGTTTGCTTGCTCCATTGCTTGCTCCATTGCCGAAAACTGGCTGTAATATCGATTTTCAATACCCGATAGCTTTGACTGAAAATCGGTTATTTGTGTTCCTATATCTGTTAATTGCTGACCTATCGTATACTGACTGTCTACTTCGGACGTCGTTCCTGCTACATTCAGAAGTTGATTGGAGGCAGAAGAAATAGAATCCCGCAAACGCCTGGCAAGTCCCTCGGAATTAGAAGTGCCATCATTCCCACTGCTAGCAGAATTATCACTATTAAAAAGCTGATAGATAGCCTGCGGGTTTTCTTGAATTTTTTCCCTCAATGTCGCTTCGTCTATTACGAGTGCACCATTTTGAGTATAATCAGGTGATGTCGTAATACCAATTTGGGATAATTGGGTAAAACCCGATGTTACATTATTACCAGTAACAGGCGAATAAAGATTTTGGCGCATGTTTGATAAGCAGCTTGTCAGAGTAGGATCATTCGCAATCATCCCCATTTGCGCCTGGTTATTCCAATTTGTAATTTGGTCACTCGTCATAGCAGCCTTTTGATCATCCGTTAACGGTGGATAGTCACGGTCACGTTTTTCAGAAATTTTAGCATTGATCGTACTGATTGTAGAATTATATTTATCTACAAAGCCCTTAATTGCGGTAAAAATAGAGTCAACGTCCGTTTGTGTAGAAATGGATACCGATGTTCCAGGAGCTGTTTGACCTTTTATCGTGTAATTAATTCCGTTAATCGTAAAGTTATTCGATTTCTCTGTCATTGTATAGCCGTTGATTGTGACGGATGCATCTGTACCTGCAATATCGCCATTCACAGCAGGTGTAGCTGGTGTCAAAACTACACCATGTAAAGTTCCAGTTGCATCTGGGTTAAAACCAAGAGTTTGCATAAAAGCATTTGTCGCCGTATCATTTCCTACTATAGATCCTCCTGCTCCGTTCTGATTATTCGTTAAAACAATTGTATTCCCTTGCATCGCAGCAGAGACACCAAGATTAGAATTGTTAAATTTTTGAATAACGTCACTAATCTGATCTGTAGATGAAATAGAAATCGTGACATTTCTTGGTGAAGTAGCTCCTGGATCTGTTACGGAAAAAGAAAGAGTTTGATTATTACCCGGAGTATAGTTAATAGTACCGCCTTTCCAGATGGCCGCCGTTGCATTAGTGCCTGCAACATCTCCATAAACAGCAGGTTTAGCAGGTGTCAAAGCTGTACCATGTAAAGCTCCAGTTGCATCTGGACTAAAACCAAGAGATTTCATAAAAGCATTTGTCGCCGCATCACTTCCAATTATTGATCCGCCAGCACCAGTCTGATTATTTGATAAAACAATTGTATTGGCTTGCCCATCAATCGTTCCCATCATCGCTGAAACGCCAAGCGTGGAATTGTTGAATTTTTGTATGACGTCACTAATCTGATCTGTAGAAGAAATGGAAATCGTGACATTTCTTGGTGTAGTGGAGCCTGGGTCTGTTACAGAGAAATTAAGCGTTTGATTTGTGCCTGGCGTATAATTAAACGTCGTACCATTGCTTTTCCATGAAGCTGATGTCGCCAAATTCCCTACACTAATCTGTGTGGACACATTGCTGATGGAATTTACAGCGGTTGCAGATACTGTGGAATCATCCGAACTTGTAACTGTTTTTTGATCAAAAGTAGATTGCATAGTAATTCCATTAAAAGTGGTTGTATCTAAATCTTGCAGCGATGAATACATGCTGCGATAATCATCACGCTGCCACTCCAGTATTTGCTGATTTTGTTTCATGCCATCTAACGGGACACTTTCAGCCTTCATTAATTGGCTGACCATTCCGTCAATATCCATTCCGCTGGCTAAACCATTTACACGCATTAATCCGCTGTATTGGCTAGCGACCGAACCGCTGCTTGAACTACTGCTGCTTACTGGGTTTACCATATTTTCACCGCCTAAAACAATATAATCATTCATCTATTTTCGTATATAAGTAAATTTTATTTTTGCCCTTTTTCAGGAACTTACTTTTAATAAGAAGTAATCCTCTAATTAAACGTATAATATCCCTTATTATTCGTTTAATTAGATTACTAGTTCACTTTGTTTTAATGTGACTAACTATTATATCGGTATATACTTTATAATATTAACTCCTTAGAAATTATTTCTTTAATAAGCTTTTTCATAGTTTGAGGTAATATAAGTTTTGGCGTGATTTTTCGTAAAGAAATGTCGTGAATCTCGTCTGATAGTTGATTTAGTCGACATACAACTCATAAGCAATTTGTTCCCCATTCCTTATCCAAACTTCGTAAAGTCTCTTTTTCGTTCCCTCTTCCAGTACAAATCCTGCCATCCACTCATAACCTTTTTCATCCACATACGAGAGTGTTTCAATTAACAATGGGTCAGGTAACTTTTCTAAGTGTTTCGCTGGGATGAGCAGGTCATCCAGTTCCTCATGATAGAAATCATATGCTTCAAAGCTTACATCCTCAACCTTGACATCAACATTAAAAAATTTTTTCATTCTTCCAACAAACCATTTTAAATTCACCATTACTCTCCACCTTTCAAATATAGCCCTTTTCCTTACGCAAAACATATTTTCCAAAAACACACTATAGAAAATAGAAAAAGGACTTCCCTCTTATATAGAGAGAAGCCCTTTTGTTAATGTTTCTAGATACATAGTTATGATATATGCTTAATTTTCCATTTGAACACTAAGAAAAAGGAGACCCTAAGTTGATTAGGGCCTCCCTCATTATTATTATTATCCACGAAGTAATTGAAGTACTTGTTGTGGCTGTTGGTTAGCTTGAGCAAGCATTGCTTGAGCAGCTTGAGCAAGTACACTAGCTTTAGATTGGTTCATCATTTCTCCAGCCATATCTACGTCAGCGATACGGGATTGTGCATCACTTGTGTTTTGGCTAGATGTATTCAAATTGTTAATCGTATTATCTAAACGATTTGAATATGCACCAAGTTTAGCACGTTCTGTAGAAACCATATTGATTGCATTGTCAATTGCTGTGATTGCATTGGTAGCAGCTTGCGCAGAAGATGAGACATCTATACCTTTAGTTGCCACAGCCTGAGAGGTTAATTGGCCACCACTGAATTGGGCAGCATGAGCTGCAACACTATTTACTGCAATTGTAACTCCATCACTTGTAGAGCTAAGATTTCCTACATTTTTGCCAGCAGTTGTATTAATCGTTACTCCAGCAAAGTTACCAGAAGTAATGGAAAGGGATGTAGCAGTTGGGTCATTTACTTGTATGGTTTGATTATCAGCTGCATTTCCATCGCTAACAGTTACATAAGTACCTGCGTCTTGACCAGTTCCCGTAGCTGCTGTAAGTCCCAAATGACTTGCCGCATCATTTGCAGAAGCTTGATTAATTGTTACTGAAGAACCTGAACCAGTTGAATTACTTGTAATTGTTAGCCCATTTGCTGCATTTGTACCCACTTTGACAACTCCCGAGCCAAATGCTGTGTCAAGTTTGGATTGGAGGTCACTTATTAAAGCAGCCTGGTCGTCAGTACCAGGAGTAGAAGCTTTATAGTCTACTTGATTTAAAGTAATTTCTTTTGTAACACCATTTACTGTTAGATTTAAAGTGTCATGAGTAGCGTCAATGTTAACATCTTTACCAGCTGTGGCAAGTGTTGCATCATCGGTGGCCACACTTCCTGTAGCTGTACCGCTTGTTGCAGTTGTTACAGTAGAAGCATTAAAAGTTAGTTGTGCCCCATTAGTAAGTTTTGCTCCAACATTACTATTATCAATTGTTACACTAGTAATATTTGAAGGATTACCACCTATAGAAGCGACACTAGCATTTACAGTTTTATCATTTGCAGCAACTCCTAAAGAAGCTGCATCCATTGCATTAATACTAATTGTCATGGTTTGGCCAGCGTTTGCACCAATTTGAAGTGTATCTGTTCCAACACCGTTTGCAGTCATACCACCATTTAGAAGTGTTTGATTGTTAAACTGAGTGGTATTAGAAATACGAGTAATTTCAGTAGATAGTTGGTCAACTTCTTGTTGAATGTTTTGACGGTCTGAAGATGTGTTTGTATCGTTCGCAGATTGTGTTGCTAATTCGCGCATACGTTGAAGGATATCAGTTGTTTGACCTAATGCTCCTTCAGCAGTGTTAACCAATGATTGACCATCTTGAGCATTACGGGCTGCTTGGTCTAATCCATTGATTTGACCTTTCATTTTTTCAGAGATTGATAGACCTGCAGCATCATCAGCCGCACTGTTGATACGAAGACCAGAAGATAATTTAGCCATAGACTTAGCTTGGTTGTTACTGTTGATGTTCAACTGACGAAGTGCGTTTGATGCCATTGAGTTGTAATTAATAATCATGATTGGTTTCCTCCTTGAATATTGTTTTTAGGACATCCTTGTCCTATTTATAGTTAAGCTCTTTGAGCCCACTAACTAGATTGTTGAGTTTTTGCTTGTCAGCATGTCCTTTTTGACATCCCATTGATGAAATGTTGAAATTCATCATCCAGTGATATCAACAATAGCTGTGTTTTACAGAAAACTGACGTAGAGTGTTAAGCGCAGTAATATTATGATTAATCATCATTTTTAATTTCCTCCTTGAATTTCAAATCCACATCCATTTAAAGGAGTATATTTTTGAAATGTAAGGTAGGCCGCCCTTGTATCTCTTACAAAGATTATATCGACATCAATCCTGGAGTTTTTATAGCTTGTTACTATTTATTTTCATTTTTTATATTCGATAATAAACCCAGTAGTTCTGTTATGTTATTAGACGCTTCGGCATTTTCCTTCTGAATCTCCAGGTAAACTTCTTTTCTATGTATTTCAATATGTTTAGGCGCGTTAATTCCTATTTTCACTTGATCTCCATTTATCGCTGCAATCGTAATTTCAATCTCATTTCCAATTTGGATGGATTCACCTTTTTTTCTTGTCAGCACTAGCATGCTTTCACCCCTTTACCGTCTGTAAAAGATGCTTTGTTTTATAATCCTTGTCATGAAGGATGACCTGTTTCGCTAATTTTTCATTGCTATTCAAAATAATAGGAGCAAGAAGATTCGCTGTGGATTGATCAAAAGGTTTTTTGATATTTAAAATGACAAAGATTAAAACGTCTCTTTCGTTTTCCAGCTTCAGCAAATCTTTTGAACCTTCATCTAATACGAATTCATAATCTGAAAAGAAGACAAAGGGATTTGTAATGACAAAAGCCAGTGCAGGAGTCTTTGTTGACTGAAGAATAAAGTATACATTTTGTTCCTCAGCAAGCGGTAAAAGAATAAACTCTTTCTCTTCTAAAAAGCCAGGCAATCCGTTAGGGAACGCAAAGATATCGTTTTCTTCAATGTCTATTGTCCCGTGGTATTTCGTATCGATATTCATTATTTCACTCCTATATTTCTTGTTCATAGTTGATGCCTACAAATTTTATATTTTTGAAATCAATTTTTATAAATGGCTGCTGTTTTAAATCGATTGATACCTTCCCTGGACTGGACTGAATGATGGCTGGTCTTGCTTTACTATTGTTCACAGCAGGCTTGATATCCCAAGTGATATTAAGCTTTGAAGGCTGATAGTCAATTTTCACGCTGCCATAAGAGGGGATGACTCCAATTGTAAAATCATAGGTCGGCGGTTCACTGTCACGCTTCGAGATATCTGCAATGGCATTTCGGCGATTTTCAATCCTCATCATTTCATCCCCATCGCTCACGGTTTGCTGGATCCCTTTCCAGCAATCCTGCAATGCCATCTTCGCCTGATCCTCATTAAATTGTAACAAAGGCTTCATTCCCATGTCTGCCCAGGCCTGCGTTTGGTCTATGGTAAGCTTGGAGGGTGTTTTATCGATATGCATCTCTGCTGGCGGCTGTTCCATATCCAGAATGGGTCCTGGCTGTTCAATGGACAGCTTGGCATTGGTTGTTTGAATATCCAGCAATGCCGGCTGAGATTGTATTTGAATTTGCGGTACATTCATATACTCTTCTCCTCTAGTAAAAAAAGCTATTCAGTAGAATAGCTTTTACTTTAAAAAGTCCACCAGCGTTGGCTGTATGACGCTGGCCCCTACACTTAATGCAGCACGCTGTACACTTTGCTCAGAGGTTAAATCTGTGATGACCTGTGCTGTGTCCGCATCCTCATTGTTAGACATCATTTGATTCGCAGAATCCTCCTGTGAATTGACACGGTCCTCCATTAACTGGACGCGGTTTTCTCTGGCTCCCACCGTAGCCCTCTCACCTACAACGTTATTCACCTGATTGGTAATGGTATCAATTTGAGATGACAATTGACTTGGATCGCCATTCGGACCTAAATTCGTTATTAATGAATTCAAGTCATCAAACATCTGTTGAGAGAAGGCATTTTGCGGAGTGCTATTTACCTGAATAGAAATCCCTTTAGACAGTTCGATATTTACTGGGTCATTATTAGTAGATACGGTGACCGTTGTATTTCCATTTGCATCTGTCTGTTTTGTGACAGGCGGGTTTAAAGTATTGGTACCATTAAAAATATATTTATTCCCTACTTTCGTGTTCGCTACATCCACTAAATGATCTCTCAATTGCTTCACTTGATCCTGTATAGCCTGCCGGTCGCTGCTGGTAAGGGTTCCATTCGCAGCCTGTGTCGTTAATTCCTGCACACTCTGCAGCACCTGCGTCGCTTCACCCAAAGAAGAATCCGTCGAGTCCAGCCAGTTGTAGGCTTCTGTAAAATTCTTTTGGTACTGCTGAACCTGCTGCAGATTGGAGCGATAACCCATCGCCCTCATGGCTGCAGCTGGATCATCCGATGGTTTTGTCAGCTTTTTCCCGGAAGCCAGCTCGTTCTGATAGGTTTGCATCCTAGAGTTAGTGTTACTTAAGTTTTGCAGCATATTGCTGGATAGCATGGATTGCGTTACGCGCATGTTCTATTTACCTCCTATCTGCCGCCTGTGCCGAGGCCGTTGACGACTTTATCCAAAATGTCATCCATCATCGTGACCATTCTCGCAGATGCACTGTAAGCCTGCTGGTATTTAATCATATTGGTCATTTCTTCATCGATGGAGACAGAGCTGACCGATTGGCGGTTGTTATCGACTGATTGCAGTAAAGTCGTACTGTTAGTAGACAGACGGCTTGCCTGCTGAGAGTCAACGCCTAGTTTTCCAATCATCCCTTGATAATTGGAGGAAATCGTTCCAGTTTGAAAGATGTTGGAAGAATTCGCGCTTAAATCTAATGTTCCCATCCCGCCGCCTAATGTAATGGGCTTGGACAAGTCATAATCCTGTACTCCCGCAAGGTTAATGGCATTGTTTCCGTCCCCTGCTTTTGCAGCAATCGGTTTGCCGTTTGAATCTAACGTATTTGAAGATGCCGCAGCAATCTGACTCGTTGTAAGATTGCTGACCTCATTGATGGCCGCAGCTGCCCCGTGGTAATCGGAAAGACTGCCGAATGTAAAAAAGTCTGTCCCTTTTTGTCCATTTAAATCATAGCCTTGGTCTTGGACCGCATTGAATACCGTTCCAAAGGTATAAGCAAGCTTGTCCAAATTGTCCATCATTTGAGGGTAGTAGCCTTTGGTACTTGTAACAGCATTTCCTTGGGCATCCGTCGTCGTATCTGTATAGCCAAAATTCTCAATGAGTCCGCTCAGTTTTCCAGCTGAAATACCAATTGTTCCGTTAGTGGAAATACCGATTTCCTTCGCCACTGTTTGAGGATCACCAAGCTGGCTGACTGTAATCGCACTGACCGCCTGATTTCCGTTTGGACGATCCGGAATACCATCGTTGTTCGTGTCAATTCCGCCCTTAATGGCAATAGATGCATTGGTGCCTTTTTGAACCAGCTGAATCTGGGACCCATCCGGGTTGACCATACTGATGTTGTACTGCCCTTCTGCCATCGCAGACGCATTCCCCCCGCTTGGCACACGGTCTACTTTTATGTTCATGTAAGAAGATAGCTGATCGACCAGATTGTCCCGTTGATCATATAAGTCATTTGGCAAATTACCATTGGCTTCGACTGTACCAATCTGCTTATTGAGATCGCTGATTTGCTGCAGGGTTGAATTGATATCTGTAACTGATGAACCGATCTGGTCTCCCAGGTTTCCTTGAATCGAGGTCAAGGAGTCATTTATATAGTGAAAGGTATCCGCCACTGCGGTTCCATTCTGCAGCACAACAGACCGGGATCCCTCATCTTCCGGATTCGTGCTGAGGTCCTGAAGTGACTGATAGAACTGACCCATTGTCGCAGAAAGGCCGCTGTCGCTTGGTTCATTCATAATGTTTTCCATTTGGGAAAGGGCATCTGACTTTGCGCTCCACTCTCCTAGCTGCGTATTTTGGCCTCTGTATTGAGTATCAAGGAATTGATCACGGATTCGCTGGACAGAGCCTGTGGTAACGCCTGTTCCCAGTGTACCCGCTATCTGCGGGCTGTTCATGCCGGGTGACGGGAAGGCATCAGTTGCAACCATGTTTACTCGCTGGCGAGTATAGCCTGGCGTATTGGCGTTTGATACGTTTTGGGCTACGGTGCTCAGTGCACTTTGCTGAGCAGTCAGCCCCCGGTATGCTGTTTCTAAACCAAAAAAGGTGGATGTCATCGTGTTTCCTCCGTAAATTGTTTCTGTCTATTAAACCTTTGAACTGAACAATGCTCTCTGTCCCTGTACAGCCTTGGGCTTGTCCGGACGCGAATAGGTGACATGCTCTGGTACAGGTCGCAGCACGCTGAGGCTCATGTTCACAAACTGCAGTGACTGATAGATCAGCTGCTGATTTAAGTCATTTCGATGCCGAAGCTTTTCTACAATGTCCATGATGCCTGCTTGAAAAGCGGAAAGCTTTGGTCTCTCATCCTCGCTCGCGGCTTCGATACACATGGATAGTGTAGCTTCAGGCATGCCTGTTACGTTTTCTGCTGCCTGCTGTCTTTGCACTTCAATGGTTTGGATGGCAGCGATATGCTTTTGTTCATCTGCCATGATGCGCTGGAGGCCTTCCATGTCCCCCTTTTTTATGATTTCTGTTTTGTCTTCTGCTATTTTCAAAAGGTTTTCGTGAAGCTTTTGCTGTTTATCTAGCAGGCTGATGAGCAGCTTGGCGGACATGTAACAGCCTCCCTCCTATTGGTTGTTGTTTTGTTTATAAAAGTTAATGATGCTGTTTGCTACAGCCTTTGGATCGACTGTGTACTGGCCGTTTTGCACTTGGATTTTCAGCTGGTCCACTTTGGCCTGGCGCTCTTTTTCCACCTGGCTGGTCTGCTGCATTTCTTTTGCTTTCGAAGAAATTTCCACTTTGTCTGTTTGCTTTCCGGCCTGGTTACTTGTATCGATTTTATTCAGTGATTTTTGGTATGGGTTGATTCCAGATGAACCTATATTATTGATTTTCATGCTTATTCTCCTTTCTGTAAGCCTGATGAAATCGAATCGGCTCTCCGAACATGTCGTTTCTATCTATTATATCGGACTATCCATACAAATGTTTAGTCTAGGCCTATAGGAGATTCTATCCATTTTTGCTGGGCCATTCTTTGAAAAAAGCGCACGGATTGAAATCCATGCGCTTCATGCGATTTAAGCTAATTTACTTCTTGTTTTGCAGCTCACTCACATATGACTTTAGACCTGTCATCTTCTCTTTGTGTGTACATGAACTTTTTGTATTTGAATGGCATTCTTCACTTTATCAAGCTGGTCCTGCAGGCTTGTTTTAGTGTCACCATCCGGAAGTGCTGAAACATAATTTTGTGCAAAATTTACAAACCATGGCGTTTTATATGTTTTCGCGTATTGAACCGCTCTTTCCGCCTCTTTGATTTGAGCCTGGAGAATGCGGGCTTTCACTTGATCCAATTTTTGCTGTAGTCCGGTTTTGTCTGTACTGTCCGGCAGCTGATTGATCTGTTTTTGAGCATCATTCACAAGATATTGGATCGGAAGCTGTTCAGCAAGCTCCACTGCCTTTTCCGCTTTCTTCACTTGCGTTTTAAGGGCAGGGTCCACTGCCGGAACAGATGGGGCTTGCACCGGTGCGGTCTTTGCAGCTTGTGAGAATTCCGCAAAGCCGAATCCATACAACGGATCTCTGCCTGGAGCCCCAAGATCTTTTACAGAAGCATCCATCTTGGTGCGAAGCTCTGAATCAGAAAGAGTTGGATATTCTTGTTTTAATAATGCAAAGAGTCCTGTTACGTATGGTGTTGCCATGGATGTCCCGCTCATCATTTCATAACCGTTATGTAAATACGTGCTGACAATATTCACACCAGGTGCTGTAAATTCCACTTTATTGCCTGTCGATGAAAAGTAGGCTCTTTTCAGATTAGAATCGACTGCTCCAACCGCAATCGCACTGGAATAATCGGCTGGATAGTTGACGTTATCACCTGTTCCGTCGGCATTGCCGTCATTTCCTGCCGCACAAATGACGAGAGTGCCAGATTGATAGGCTTTGTCCACCATATCATGAAATGCCTGGCTGTCATCTGGTGTGCCCAGACTCATATTAACCATATCCATGTGATTTTGAATGGCCCAGTCCAGTCCTTTTAAAATATCCTGAAGATCTCCTTCTCCGTCCTGGTCCAATGCTTTGACAGCATAAAGAGAAACATCCGGCGCAACCCCTACAGTGCCCACTCCATTTTGCTGGGCGGCAATAATGCCGGCGACATGCGTGCCATGACCATTATCATCCGTGTAGGAAGTCGTATAACTGACGGTTGAGGTACCGCCCGCTACTTTTAAGTCACTGTGCGGGGCAATACCTGTATCAAGCACGGCTACTTTAATGCCTTTTCCGGTATAACCGGCTTTCCATGCATCTACTGCCTTTACATCCTGGAAGCCCCATTGGGATTCTTCCTTGGCAACGGCTGCTGTTACTGGAACAGCTTTTGTATTTTGGATCTTAAAATGCACATTTTTTTCAACATAGGCGATATTCGGGTCCTTTTTTAATGCTTGGACATTGGCTGCAGTAGCCGTCATGGCGACAGCCGGGAGCGCTTGGTATTGGTGCTCCAGGCGGCTTCCCGTTTTTAATGCCTTTTCTTTGCCGGTCTTGTTTTTATACACGATAATAACATCTTCTTTTGCTGTGCTTTTTGTGCTGGCATGGCTTGCTGAAACAAACGGAGTGCCTGCACTTACAACCACAGCCAATGACATAAAGGACGAAATCAGGATTTTTTTCGTACGATTCATCTTTGCTGCCTCCTTGAAGTTAAAAAGAATAATAGGTTCCTTTTTTCCTTGCTTCCTTGGACTCCTTTTCTTTTTCAAGACGGTTCAAGTCCTGAAGAATCCCCCCTGAACAGCTGCTGCAGAGCTTGCCCTGCGTAATAATGGTTCCGCAGAGGTCACAGGGATACCCAAGATTGGGGAACTGCGCAGCTTTCAAGCGCCCTTTCCGTGTCCATTTATAGATAAGCTCCTCCTCGACTCCTGTACTTTTCACAAGGTTTTCGATGGTAGAAGCGCGATTTGTACGTACGCGTAAAAATTTGCTGACAATGTCGTATTTCTTTTCTTCTTCTTTATAGCAATTTTCACAGACATCACGGACCGGATTTTTCATATACACCGTTCCGCAGGTCGGACAATTTTCCAGTTCTGGCATACCCATTCCTCCAAAGTTATCACTATCTTTTATATCGGAAAGTCCCGCGACTTTTTAACTAGCCTCTTGCAAGAGTAAGAGAAAAAATTTTACTGGCTCCTGCCTGCTTTAAAAGCTTTCCGGCATGGCGGAGGGTGGAGCCAGTTGTGTAAATGTCATCAATGAGCAGGATGGTTTTATCGGAGATTTCTAGGTCTCTCTTGATTTGAAACACGTTGGAAAGATGAATTCGGTCTGTGCGGGATTTCTTGGATTGCTTTTCGGTGTGGAGGCGGGTGAGGAGATCGAGAGGCTTGAGGCCTGCTTCGCGGGCAAGTGCCTCTGCCTGGTTGAAGCCGCGCTCATAAAGCCTGGATTCACTCAAAGGAATGGCAGTCACATGGTCATAGGAGATGGTTTTCACCGCTTTTTGAATATCAGCGGCAAACAGCCTGGCGAGGATGTAATCACCGCGGAACTTGAACCGGGCAATCAACTCTCTCGCAAAGTCATTATATTCGTACAAGGAGATATTTTTTTCGAGGATGTCCTGCCACTCCTTGTCCTTTTCCCAGCGGATACAGTCTGAACAGGTGTCGTGATGAATAAATTCCGGTGCAAGCTTATCTAACGGGCGGCTGCATTTCATACACAGCTTTCCTTTTATCGGAACAAGCTTTGCCTGGCAGTCCTGGCAGACGAACTTGGGCGGGGACTGAAAGAACAGCGTTGTCCAGCTTTGGTGCACAGGCAGGGTTGCAGCACAATACAGACAGGTCTCAGCCATGGATCAGCCCTCTTTTCTTTGCTTCTGTATTCATGCTGGTAATGTGGCGAATGGATTTTAGCATGGCCGAGGTCTTTCCGTAATGAAAAAGAGTAATCGCGCCTGCTGGAAAGTCAGCACTCCTCCCCACCCTGCCGGCAATCTGGACAAGGGCGGCTTCTGTAAAAATCGGGTCTTCTGCCCCTACCACAGCGACATCTATATTCGGAAATGTCACGCCCCGTTCGAGAATAGTCGTGGTCAAAAGGATCTGCGTTTCCTTGCTGCGCATTTTTTCGACCTTGGCTTTGCGGTCCGGATCCCCCGCGTGAACAGAATCCATTATCACATCGCCGATTGCTTGAAAAATCGGCATGGCTTTTTGCATTAATTTGATATTGGGGAGAAAAATGAGCGCCTGCTTGCCGGCTTGAATCCTGATCTCCACCCATTTTGTGATACCAGATGGAAGGCGTTTCTTCTCGAAGTGTTTTTTCCAATTGCCGCACCAGGTACATTCAGGTACAGGAAGGGGATAACGGTGGAAGCGGGCGGGGATGGTAACAAAGGAAAGCTTGCCCGATCGGCATTCCTGCTGCCATTTCCTGTTCGGGGTCGCTGTCAGAAAACAACGCGCTGAATGGGGTTTGGCCGCTTTTTCAACGGCAGCCTGAAGAGTTTGGTCCATCGTAAAAGGGAAAGCATCGACTTCATCCACGATCACTAGATCAAAGGCGTCCTCAAACCGGTAAAGCTGATGAGTCGTGGCAATGGTCAGCGGGGCAAAATGATGTCGGTCCTCGCTTCCACCGTAAAGAGCGGCAACCGGGACACCGGGAAACACTTTTCGAAAACGCGGGGCAAGCTCGAGCACCACATCGGTCCTTGGGGTTGCAATGCAGACACGGAGGCCTTTTTCTAAGGCCTTGTTGATACCAGCAAACAGAACCTCTGTTTTACCGGCACCACAGACCGCCCAGACCAAAAGGGTGGTTTTGGTGCGAATGGCCTGAATCACCTGGCTGGATGCATGGAGCTGTCCATCTGATAGAGCCCCTTCCCACTGCAGCGGATGAAGGCCGCAGGAGATGGCAGGCTCCGGTCCTGTCCAGGTGAAAAGCGGTGTACAGGAAGAAACGCGTCCCATCATGATGCAGTTTCGGCAATAGGTGCACAGCTTGCCGCCGCAACGGGCACATGGAAATGCTGCGAACAGCTGCGGGTTTGTATTACTGCAACGCGAGCATTTCCAACTCTTTTTAAAGGGAAGAATGCCTGGTTTTTCGCTGACAAAGCCCTGTGCGATATGCTGATCGAGTTCTTTTTCGGAAAAAGGGATTTCGCTTTGGAGCAGGAAGCGGCCGGAGAGGTGGTGCTGCAATTCAGGAGAAAATGAATTCATTGGGGAACACTCCTTTATGGGGTTTTTAGAGAGGGCCTGATGGGACAGGCCCGGGTGAGGATGATTATTTTAACATCCAGGTCATGCCTATGGCTCCTTCTCCAAGGTGAGTGGCAATCACCGGACCGAAATAGCTAATCGAAAAATCGACATTCGGGTATTTTTGAGAAAGCTCTTTTTGAAATTCCTTCGCCTCTTCCTCACGGTTTGCATGGATAATGGAGGCTTTTAATGGAATCCCTTTATCCGCGTCCTCCCCCAGCAGGTCGAAAATGCGGTTAAGTGCTTTTTTGCGGGTACGGATTTTTTCAAAGGGAACAATGACTTTGTCCACAAAATGAAGCAGCGGTTTGATATTCAAAAGGCTGCCAATCATGGCCTGTGCACTGCTCAGGCGGCCGCCGCGCTGAAGATTCGAGAGGTCATCCACCATAAAATAAGCCCGTGTCGAGGCTTTCAATTCATCAAGGCGGGCAAAAATTTCTTCCGGCTCCTTTCCTTCCGCAGCCATTTTAGCCGCATCAATCGCATAAAAGCCCTGGGCCATGCAGCTGATTTCAGAATCGTAGGCAAACACCTTAATGCTGTCCACCATTTTCCCTGCCGACACCGCTCCCTGGTAGGTTCCGCTGATGCCGCTGGAAAGATGGATGCTGATAACCGCATCGTATTCTTTTCCGAGACGTTCAAAAAGCTGCACGAATCGCCCGACAGAAGGCTGGGATGAGGTCGGCAGCTTGTGACCGAGCTTCATTTCCTCATAAAACTGCTCAGCCGTTAGATCCACTTCTTCCTCATAAGTCTCACCGTTTAACACCACGCTGAGCGGAATCATTTCTATATGGTATCGTTCACGCACTTCCTTAGGGATATACGCGGTACTGTCTGTTACAATCACCGTTTTCATCTCATCATCCTTTACAATCTACTTCAACTTGTGTGTATCAAAATGCTATATTTTTGAAAAGTGGAATAGAAAAGCGAAAGCGCCCTATTGCGGCTGCTTCCTTTTATTGCTGGTTTTCCATGGCAAACAGCTTGCTGATTTTCCAGCCATCCGACTCTTTATTTAGCGTAATGATTTGTCTGCTGCTGCGATCCATCTTGTCACCGGAGCTTCGTTCCACCACCGTTGTATCCATATCGGTAAAGACATTGGCCGTATTGCCCTTGTAGTCAATGATCATCATTTGTTTCGGGGTCATGTCCATGCTCATTTTTTTGAACGTTTTTTGCATGAACTGCTTTTCATCGTCAATCTTAAAAGAAGTCGAATGAGGGGACAGCGTACGGATATATGCGTTAATATCCTCATGGTTGAAAGAAGTAATGTATTGGTTCAAAACTTTCATAATCGCTTGTTTATCTTTTTCCGGCACGCCTGTTGCTTCTTTTATTGGCGGCAGGGCCTGTTCAACCGTTTTTTCCTTTTGGGCATTGCCCGCCGACTGTACTGCCTTCGAATCAGCAGCTTGACTTGAAGTACTGCTTCCCTGACTGCTGCAGGCTGCGAGCATGATGCTTCCAGCAATAACGGCTGCTGTCATTATCTTTCTGCTTCCAACTCCCATACTCCTTCTCCCCCTAACACATTTATTCCTGTTACAGCGCTTAACATCAATTGGTTATAAAAAAAGAGCAAAACATATGGATATGCTGCCCTTTTGCTTCTCTCTATTCTATTGTAACATGCCGCGTACTTCATAGGCTCAGTTTTTGAAAATGATGCAAAAGGAACTGAGGGCTAAGGCATTTTGCCTGTGAATTCTTCCTTTTGAGTGAAGGCTGGTGCTTTAGACTCAATACTCATTGTGGTGGATGGCGAGAGACTCCTGCAGGATAATCAAGTTTTGGGAGGGACTGCAGGAGTTTGTAGCGAGTAAGCTCCCAACCGCCCGCGGAAAGTGAGCACCTGCAGCGGAAATCAACTTGCAGGACTAAAAGCACTACGCATTTCTGAGCTATACCCAATGATGAATTTGAACTCAACGTTGATTGCAGCGGAAGGCACGAGACTCCTGCGGGATCAGCGTGTTAGGGAAGACCCCGCAGGAGCTTGCGACGAGGAGGCTTCCCGCACGCCCCGCGGAAAGCGAGTGCCTGCAGCGGAAATCAACTTGCAGGACTAAAAACGCTACGCATTTCTGAGCTATACCCAATGATAAATTTGAACTCAACGTTGATTGCAGCAAAAGACACGAGACTCCTGCGGGATCAGCGTGTTAGGGAAGACCCCGCAGGAGCTTGCGACGAGGAGGCTTCCCGCACGCCCCGCGGAAAGCGAGTGCCTGCAGCGGAAATCAACTTGCAGGACTAAAAACGCTACGCATTTCTGAGCTATACCCAATGATAAATTTGAACTCAACGTTGATTGCAGCAAAAGACACGAGACTCCTGCGGGATCAGCGTGTCAGGGAAGTCCCCGCAGGAGCTTGCGACGAGGAGGCTTCCCGCACGCCCCGCGGAAAGCGAGTGCCTGCAGCGGAAATCAACTTACAGAACTAACAGCGTTATGTATATCTGAGCTATACCCAATCATAATTTAAAATCAACAAAAGGGAGAAAAGGACTTTCTTTTACTAGCCCCTCTATTATTTCAAATCAAGCAAAGGCTTGTATTGTTCAGACATGATAAAATCATCTTCAATGAGTACATAGGGATGGGTTTCCATCAAAATCGTTTTCAGATGGTCAGGCATTTTCTCTCTTTCGTACGCACAAATTAATGGGAACGCCAAAGAATTCACTGCATGATCTACTATATTTTCAAAATCTCTTATTAAATGCAGCGGCTCTTCCATAGTCGCCCACTGCACATGAGCCCATGACCGGAAAGAGATTTTATTTTCCACGTACGGCTGCACCATTTTATTAAAGTACTCAGTGATTGCAGGCGGATGATAGCTGCCACTTGAAAAATAAAAGTCGAAGTTGTTAACATAGTGCACGAGTTCCATTTGCTCTTTCGTTAACAGCGCCTTCAGCTTATTGTGGATCATCGGAAAAATACGTTCATTTTCAATAAAAATAACGTAATCCCCTACAGTAACACTGTTTTTAATATACTTCACAGCCTGCTCGACATAGCTCTTCATTCCATTATAGGCATATAGCACATGCACACTCTTTTGTTCTTCAAACAACTGGTTCAATGTCTTTTTCAAGTCATCACCCCTTTACCTTTTATTATTTTATTATAACCGATTTTGACCATGGTTAACAGGATTGTTTACTTTCTTAAAGTGAGCACTGCAACGTCAAGCAGTGCATACTGCTCTATTTCATAAGGACAATTAACAGCCCGTACAAAAAAAGCCGCCTCAAAAAGCATTTATATCAAATACTTTCGAGACAGCTTGTCCTTTTTGTTGTAAGCAGCTTACGTCCATCAATCAGCGTACTTCCACCCAGCCATTTTTAATGGCAGCCACAACGGCTTGAGTGCGGTCATTCGCATTCATCTTTTGGAGAATATTACTCACATGGTTTTTAACCGTTTTTTCGCTTATGTATAAAGTTTCCCCGATTACCCGATTGCTTTTTCCATCGGCAAGCAATTGAAGCACTTCACATTCACGAGGCGTCAACAAATGCAGCGGCCTTACCACTTCAGGCTGCTGATATCCAAGACCTGTGTTTTGTTTGTTCGCCAGGCGTCTGAATTCCTCTACCAGGTTGCGGGTGACTTTCGGATGCAGATACGATCCGCCGTCCGCTACCACTTTAACGGCTTCAATCAGGGCATCGGAATCCATTTCCTTTAACAAATAGCCTGTTGCACCCGTTTTTAACGCGTGTGTTACATAGTTTTCATCATCGTGTATAGAAAGGATAATGACCTTTGTACCTGGGTAGGTTTCAATCAATTGACGGGTTGCTTCAATGCCGTTTTTATTCGGCATATTGATGTCCATCAAGACCACATCCGGATTAAACTTCTCTACAATGTCTGTTGCGCAGTTGCCATCTTCGCCTTCTGCCACCACTTCAAATGTTCTTTCAAATTCCAGTATCCTTTTTACCCCTTCGCGAAATAATTGGTGATCATCGATAATCGCGATATTCGTTGTCATTTTCTCCGCCTCCCTGATCTATCTTCTCACTAATAAAGGTACCTGGACAATGACGACAGTGCCCATGCCTTTTTTTGAATTAATAGTTACGGTGCCATCTAGTATTTCCACTCTTTCTTTCATGCCCACTATACCAAAAGAGCCTTCTTTTTTCGTGCTGACATCAAATCCTACTCCGTTATCCTTAACGACAACAACCACGAAGTCTTTTTTCACTTCGATTTTCACATTTATTTCAGATGCCTGCGCATGCTTTAAAGCATTTTGAACGGACTCCTGTACGAGCCTGAAAAGAGCCACTTCATAATTGGGCGGCAACCTAAGATCGTCCCCAATGTTAGTGAAATGGATACTAGTCCCCATATTATACTCTTCGATCGTCGCCAGGTATTTTTTGAGGGTCGGCAGCAAACCTAAATCATCTAATGCCATCGGCCGAAGATCATATATGATTCTCCGCACCTCTGACAAAGAGGATCTCGCCATTTTTTTCATATTTTTAATTTCTTTAAATGCTTCGTCCGTCCCTTTTTCTGCATATACCTTTTCAATTAGATCAGACCGCAAAAGCAAGTTGGCAAGCATTTGGGCAGGTCCGTCATGGATTTCCCTTGACAGGCGCTTTCTTTCTTCTTCCTGTGCTTCAATGACGCGAAGCCCGAATTCCTGCTTCTGCTTTGCATCCGCAATCGCATTTCCGATATCCTTTAAGTCACTGGTAAGGTAATTCAGGACAACGGTAGTCTGTGATGCTAAATGATCAGCTCGCTCCATCGCTTCCTCGAGAGAGAACAGCCTGCGCTGCAGCTCGTCCCGCCGTGTTCTGAGCTGATTCTCCAGCTGCCGATTGACGGAAAGCTTCATTTGCAAGTCATGAGCTGCTTCATAAGCATCCCTTACCTGTTCTTCAGAAAACTCCCGGAAATGCTGGCTTACTTCCGACAGCCGCCTTCTCGCAAACCGCGATTTCAATTCGAGCTGGTCGTTTTCATCCACCACATTGGATACCATTAATTTAATTTCTTTTAGTTCATTGGATAGAGATTCATAGTCCTGCCGGCATTCTTCTCCAATTTGGAAGATTTCATCCTTGCTTCGGCCAACGGTCTCCACCATTTTCCCTAAGATATCATCCAGTGATTTCGTATCAATCTTTTTAATTGACATACTGATTCCCCCAAGGTATCCCCTTCGAGATAGAGTTATTTTACCGCGAATTGTTAAATTAAACTATTTGGATTTTAAATTTAAAATAAAATTAGGTAAATATCCCTAATATTTTTGGTAGGAAAGCACTATTAACAAGTCGAAAGTACCTATTCGAACTTTATTTCTATGTTGTATACCATTACTAATGGCCGTGCCGTTCTTTTTTTACAGTACCGTAAAAATTTCACTGTTGTTTTATTGATATAACAATCAAAAACGCATTCTTCTTTCATTTTTACGAACAAATTTGTATGATGGTACTAGACAGAAAACGGCCTTCTTAGAGAAAGACATTCCATAAAGTATCTCTTTCTTCTCATTTTATCATATTTAAAGGCGGGATTACTGTATAATTCAGATCGGAGGGCGATGTTTTGCTAAATAAGTATTTAACAGTCAAGGGCTATGGAGAGCACGAAATTATTATTCAAAAATCCCGCTTTATTGCACATGTTCAAAGAGCTGTAACAGAGGATGAGGCGCAAAGCTTCATTCAGGAAATCAAAAAGAAGCATCGCGAGGCCAATCATAATTGTTCAGCCTATATGATCGGCCAGCAGAATCAGATTCAAAAAGCAAATGATGACGGAGAACCAACAGGTACAGCAGGCATTCCTATGCTGGAGGTGCTAAAAAAGCGGGACTTGAAGGATACAGCAGTGGTTGTCACCCGCTACTTTGGCGGCATCAAGCTTGGCGGCGGCGGATTAATTCGTGCCTATGGAAAATCAGTGTCTGAAGGCTTGAATGCAATTGGCATTGTTGAGCGTACCTTAATGTGCGTCATGCATGCCAAAATGGATTACACATGGATTGGAAAAGTGGAAAATGAATTGCGTTCTTCTATCTATGAAATAAAGGAAATTCATTATGCCGATCAGGTGGAATTTGAGGTCTATGTAGAAGAGAATCAAAAAACGGCCTATACCGAATGGATGACAGAGCTTACCAATGGACAAGCAGAGATCATGGAAGGCGAGACCCTGTATCTCGAAAAAGAAATATAAAAAAAGAAATCGGAGCAAATGCCGATTTCTTTTTTTGAATGCTTTTAAAATTGCCGGACATAATAGACTCGTCCCTGTCCGAATCAGCGTTTGGAGCGGACAAATTTCAAAAGCGGCTTGTAATTTTTCCCGACAAGGTCGATGCTCTCGACGAAAATTTCCAGGGCAATCAGCAAGACAGCGATCAGGATGATAGAACCCCACATAGTAGACATGGAGAAAATGATAGCTGCAAGACCAAACATTGCTGCGATTGCATAAATCAGCAAAACCGTTTGCCGGTGGGAAAACCCGATGCGAAGCAGGCAATGATGGAGATGGGATTTATCCGGCGCATAAATTGGCTGATTGTTTGACACCCTGCGGATAATCGCGAAAAATGTATCCGAAAGCGGCACTCCCAAAATGATAACCGGGATGATCAGAGAAATCACCGTAATGTTTTTGAATCCTAACAGCGACAGGACCGCAATCATGAATCCAAGGAAAAGCGACCCTGCATCTCCCATGAAAATTTTCGCAGGATGGAAGTTGTAAATCAAAAATCCGAGCGTACTCATAAGCACAATTGCACCCATCGTAGCTGCGAAAACATTTCCCATAATCAGGGCCATCGCACTGATGGTAATCAAAGCAATCGAGGAGACACCTGCCGCAAGTCCATCCAGGCCATCAATTAAGTTAATGGCATTCGTAACACCGACAATCCAGAAGACCGTTAATGGAATACTGAGATAGCCGAACTGGATCTGGCCGCCGAACGGAAGGTTGATAAACTGTGCCTCTGCTCCGCCCCAAAAGACGACAATCAGGGCAGCTGCGAGCTGGCCTACAAATTTAATTTTCGCCGAAAGCTCGATGATATCATCCAGAATTCCAAGACCCACAATAATAAGGCTTCCAAGAATGATTGGAAGTGGTTGTGCATGATCACCCTCAGGGCGCAAAATAAGAAAACCGATAATAAAACTTAAGAATATGGCAAAGCCGCCCATGCGCGGCATGATAGTTTGATGAACTTTTCGTTGGTTTGGCTTGTCTGTTGCACCAATCTTAAAGGCAAGCTTTTTAACGAAAGGAGTCAGTATAATTGAACTGATTAAACATATAAACAACGTGAAGTACAACATGCAAATCCTCCTTAAGGATATCGTGCCCATAATGGCAGACGAACAAACAGGAATTTCCTGCATGACTTCGATGAATTAAATCATCCATTATTTTTAAACGTAAACATACGTATATGAATCTACAATTCTAGTCACATTTTGCACTCATAGGCATTATATCATAATATATTCCAATGGAATACATTTTTTCTGCGGGTCGGTCTATTTGGTTAGACGGCATCACCCATCCAAGCCTCACAGCCAGCCAGCTAGCTATTACTACCCTTTTAACCTTTGAATTAAAACCTTCCAGGCAAATTGAGGCAAAGCAAGCATCCTTCTCCACCGTGAAGGCTGATTGACAAGACGGTAAAGCCATTCCACATTCATTCGCTGCCATGCTTCAGGTGCACGCTGAACCTCGCCAGCCAGGATATCAAAGCTGCCTCCAAGTCCCATAAAGATCCCTTTTTTGAAGGAATCATAATGGCGGGCAATCCATTGCTCCTGCTTTGGCACTCCAAGCGCCACAAGCACTAGGTCAGGCTCAAGCTCGCGGATTTCACGGGCAATGCTATCATCTTCCCAATCAAAAAAACCATTATGCGCACCCATAATCTCTACATTATGATATTCAGCAACAAGCCTAGCCATGACTCGTTCTAACACAGATTGTGATGCACCAAGCAAATAAAGGCGGAAACGCTCTTGATTGGCGATCTCCAACAGATCCATCATCGTATCAAATCCGGCCACTCTCTCAGGAAGCGGTTCATTCAGCAGCTGGGCAGCCTTTACAACCCCGATGCCGTCAGCCGTTACATAGGTAGCCTGATGGATAATATCCATATAATGCGAATCCTCTTTTGCTTTCATGACAATTTCAGGATTTGCCGTAATGACAAAGGTTTTCTGCTCTGTCTCTATTCTTTTTTTCAATAAAGCAACAAAGTCTTTACGATTTATATTGATAAAAGGTACACCAAGTATGGTGACTTTTTTCAATTCTTCTCTTTCCATTCCAAGACACCTCTGACGTTTCTTGCATCATACATCTAACCATTTCAGAAAAAGATACTTCCAATTACTATACCATATAATTCGACTTTCATGTATAGCAGTCTTTTACAATTTAGTTTTTATTTCCAAATAATTCTACTTTTCTCGACATCTCTCAACTATGGTATAATATTTCTATTAGCAATAAAGGAGAATTCAGGAATGATTACCTATATTAAGAAATCTCTTGGCACCCCCCAGGAGCGGACATTGAAAAAATATCAAAAAGCCGTAGATGAAATCAATGCACTAGAATCTGAGTATTCAGGATTGAAAGATAACGAGCTTCACCAGCAAACCTTCCTTTTAAAAGAGGAACTTAAAAATGGCGCAACAATTGATGAGATCAAAACAAGAGCGTTTGCGCTGGTTCGCGAAGCAGCAAAGCGTGTACTTGGCATGCGCCATTATGATGTCCAGCTGATCGGCGGACTTTGTTTATTAGAAGGTAATATTTCAGAGATGCCCACTGGAGAAGGAAAAACCCTTGTTGCTTCCCTCCCGAGCTATCTGCGTGCACTCGAAGGAAAAGGCGTTCACGTTATCACGGTGAATGAATACCTTGCAAAGCGTGACAAAGAAATCACCGGCCAAATCCTTGAGTTTCTTGGCCTGACAGTCGGACTTAACCTTGCTGACATGTCTCCTGAAGAAAAACAAGCTGCTTACCAAGCGGATGTTACCTACGGAATCGGCACGGAATTCGGCTTTGACTATCTGCGTGACCACATGGTGTACGACCCTTCCCAGCGTGTTCAGAGGCCTTATCATTTTGCCATCATTGATGAAATTGACAGTGTGCTAATTGATGAAGCCAAAACGCCGCTTATTATTGCAGCGAAAACAGAGCTTAATTCACAGCTTTTCTTTATATGCTCCCAAATCATCAAGGGTTTTATCCAGGACAAGGACTATACATTTGATGTCGAAACGAAAGCCGTAAATTTTACCGATGAAGGCATTACGAAAATTGAAAAGGCCTTCAGTATCGACAATCTATATGATTTGACCCATCAGTCGCTTTACCACTATTTGATTCAGTCGCTCCGTGCGCAAGTGATTTTCCGCCGTGACGTGGATTACATCATCCGTGAAGGGAAAATTGAACTGATTGATGCGTTTACCGGCCGCATCCTGGAAGGACGAAGCTTAAGCGATGGGCTTCACCAGGCCATTGAGGCAAAAGAAGGCCTAGAAATGACCGATGAAAACAGGACACAGGCAACGGTGACCATCCAAAACTACTTCCGCATGTATCCAATGCTTTCGGGTATGACCGGCACGGCTAAAACGGAAGAAAAAGAATTCCAAAAGGTCTACGGCATTAATGTCATCCAAATCCCGACGAACCGTCCAAGGATCCGTGTGGATATGGAGGACATTGTGTTTGAAAAAGCATCCCAAAAATATAAAGCGCTCACCGCTGAAGTTGTGAAGCGCCATCAAACGGGCCAGCCGATTTTAATTGGAACCACCTCCATTGAACAATCGGAAACAGTGGCAGAATACCTGGACAAAGCCGGCCTTTCCTACCAGCTGCTGAATGCAAAAAGCGCTGAAAGAGAAGCTCAGCTTATTTCAGTTGCCGGACAAAAAAATCAAATTACGATTGCGACCAATATGGCAGGGCGCGGTACCGACATTCTGCTTGGCGAAGGAGTAGCCGAGCTTGGCGGACTTCACGTTGTGGGAACAGAGCGCCATGAAAGCCGCCGTGTGGACAACCAGCTTAAAGGTCGTGCCGGCCGCCAGGGTGATCCAGGATCCAGCCAATTCTTCATTTCCATAGAGGACGAAGTGATTCAGCGCTTCGCACCAGACCTTCTTGAAAAATTCCAAAAGGGATTGAAGCCAAATGAAGACGGCGTCGTCCAAAATAAGAATGTTCATGAGTTTGTGGACCGTGTTCAAAACATTTGTGAAGGCAGTAACTTCTCTACACGCGAATACACATTAAAGCTTGATGATGTTGTCAATGAGCAAAGAAATGTCATCTATAGTTTGCGAAACCGGGTTCTCGATGCAGAAGACCCATTTGATTTTATCAAAGACATGTTCACCCATCTTTCTGCGCATTATTTGGAGAGCCTGACGAATGAGCCAGGCAGACTGGATGAAATTGCCGAGAAGCTTCAGGAAGTTGCCTTGACTGAAATTGCCGGCCTTCAGGAAGCGGAAGAAACCGATGAATTCATCGATATCCTCAAACCGGCAATGGATGAAACTGTGAAGATCATAGAAGAGATTCACAATCAAGAGCCTTCGTCATTCCTTGCTTTCAAAGGGGTCTTACTGAATGCCATTGACCAGCAATGGATCCAGCATCTTGAAGCCATGACCCGATTAAAGGAAGGAATCGGACTTCGCGGCTACAGCCAGGAAGATCCGATCCGCCTCTATCAAAAGGACGGCCTGGAGGTTTTCACGTATACCTATACCGCAATTGAAGCGGAGGTTTGCCAGTCTGTGACAGAAGCCATTAAGCGGGGTGCTGCCGAAGTACATTCCGACATTGAAATTGAAATAGAAGAAGGATAAGGGGGCATCTCTTGTGTTATTTTTAGGCAGAAATAAGAAGTCCGGTAAAGACAGCACCATTTCGTCTGAAAAGCTGCTGAAGACAGAAGAAGCGGCAGCTGTTCAAACGTCTGAAGAAGAAATTGAAACAGCACTATCCATTATGCCGGGATGGATGGATTCACCTGAAAAAGAATATGTGCTGCGCTTTTTAAACAATCAATGCCAGCCATTAAAGCCAAACCAAATTTCGTTATCAGGGATTGAATGGAATGAGGATGCCGATGGAAGATTGACTGCGACTGCCTTTGTCAGGAGCAGCCTTTCAAAAGCCATCACCTTTGATGAGGTTCCCATTCTACTGATTGATGCAGATGGTGAGCTTCTGGCAAGAGGTATGTTTGATTTGAGTTTGCTTGGAGAGCTCCCTCCAAAAAGCAGCCGCCCATGGCATTTTGAGTTTGTTATCGAAGAACGCTTGTCGACTAAACAGCCATCAGAAGGCTGGAAGCTGGCATTCGAACTGAAGCAGCAGCATTCCCTTGACCTTGCCAAGAGCTGGGAGCAGTCAATGGCGGAAGAGGACAAAGAAAAACTGCGTGAGTTTTTAAAACGGGTTCAGCCGCCAAAGCCGGGTGAAGTCAATTTTATGGGGCTCCAAGCAGCCATCAAGGAAGAAGGCAGCCTGCACATCACCCTCCTGGTGCGCAATGGATCCGATCAAGGCATTAAAATCGAATCCCTTCCCCTTATTGTGGAGGATGCATCCGGTGAAGTGGTGGCACATGGAGGGTTCAATCTCGAGGATTTCGAAGTCAAAGCGCATACAAGCAAGCCGTGGACGTTTGTTTTCCCAGCCTCTATGATCGTGAAAGAGCAGCTGGATCTCTCAGCTTGGAAGGCATATCCGCCACAAGTATAAGAGTTTAAGGTATAAGGAACCAGACATGTACGCATGGGCTGGTTCCTTTTTTGTTGGGTGGCATTTTTTACTTTGTTTCCTTTGAGTTGGGGTCTCATGTGAACGTGCTGAAGGACTTTTCTTGCTCTTCTTGATTGGGGTTTGGCCTTCATTTGCTTGATGAAGGACTTTGCTCGCTCTTCTTGATCGTGGTTTGGCCTTCATTTGCTTGATGAAGGACTTTTCTTTCTCTCCTTGACCGGGGTTTGGCCTTCATTACCTTGATGAAGGACTTTGCTCGCTCTTCATGGCTGGGGTTTGGCCTTCATTACCTTGATGAAGGACTTTGCTCGCTCTTCTTGACCTAGTTTTGGCCTTCATTTGCTCGATGAAGGACTTTGCTCGCTTTTCATGGCTGGGTTTTGGCCTTCATTTGCTTGATGAAGGACTTTGCTCGCTCTTCGTGGCTGGGTTTTGGCCTTCATTAGCTTGATGAAGGACTTTGCTCGCTCTTCTTGACCGGGTATTGGTCTTCATTAGCTTGATGAAGGACTTTGCTCGCTCTTCTTAACCAGGTTTTGGTCTTCATTAGCTCGATGAAGGACTTTTCTTTCTCTCCTTAACCTAGTTTTGGCCTTCATTAGAGTCAAGTCCACTATTATGTGTAAAAAGCATGTTCAATGGATACCACGAATATACGTCTGAGTATGGGGTTTTGGTTGAGGAGGGGGCTAGCCCCCTCCTCAATCAAAATCTTCTTACTCTAGCTTTCCTAGTTAAGCTTTTAATAAAATGTCCTTATTGAGGATGCAGGAATTTTCGGTTACCTAGATCTAAAGTATCGGCATAGTCCATCAGTACAGCTCCAATTAAGCGGAAGGCAGACTGGTGATTGGGGAAAACCCGAATCACTTGTTCACGCCGTCGAATCTCTGAATTTAATCTCTCCAGCACGTTTGTCGTACGGAGATGGATGTGGAAGTCCTCTGATTCTGTATAAAATTGTGTGGCATCATCAAAGCCCTCGTCTAAAATAAGAATGGCTTTTTGGTATCCCTTTTGTTCTTCATATGTGGCCATAAATTCGTCTTTAAGCTTTTTAGCCTCTTCCAAATTAGAGGACTTAAAGATCGCCTTTAATTGAGAGCGTGCCTCTTTCGAGTCCTTACGGGGCATGGTTTGAATCATGTTTCTCAACATGTGTACGGTACAACGTTGCCAACTGGTGCCAATGAAGGCTTTGGTAATGGCAGCTTTCAACCCCTGATGAGCATCTGAAATAATTAACTTTGGTGACTGAAGACCTCTGGATTTAAGGGATTCAAAGAATTCTCTCCAGTTTGTTTCACTTTCGGAATGATCCACCTTTAACCCAATGATTTCACGTTTGTTTTGTTCGTTGACACCCATCGCGATGTAGACCGCCTTAGAGACAACCTTATTGTGCTCCCTAACTTTAATATACATGGCATCCACGAAAAGATAGGGGAAGTACATGACATTTAAAGGCCTGTTTGCCCAGTCATTCACCAATGGATCCAGCTTTTTGGTTAGATTAGAGACCATGGACTTTGAGATAGATTCTCCGCAAAGCTCTTCCATAATCTTCGTGACTTTACGAGTGGACACCCCGTTTACGACCATCTCCAGCATAGACAAAAGCAAAGCCTTATCACATCTTGCATACTTCTCAAAGACGTCCGTAGCGAATTCGCCATTTCTTGTCCGAGGCACTTTAAGACGGATTTTTCCAACGTTCACAATCATTTCTCTCTCATAGTATCCATTTCGATAATCGGTCCGTTCTGATGAACGCTCATGGGAATTTGCCTGTATATAGCGATCTCTTTCCATTTCCATATATTGATTCAATACAAGGACAATAGAGGATTTCACAATATCGTTTAGATCTGATTTTCCGATCTCCTCTTTAAGTTTATCGAAGTCTAGTGTAAAATTAATTTGGGTCATTATCATGTCCTCCTGTTATGTTTTTTCGTGGTAGAAAAACATTGTAACATGGAGGGCTGATATGGCCCTTTTCTTTTTACACAATTATATAGACTTAATCTTCATTAGCTCGATGAAGGACTTTTCTTTCTCTCCTTAACCTAGTTTTGGCCTTCATTAGCTCGATGAAGGACTTTTCTTTCTCTCCTTAGCCTAGTTTTGGCCTTCATTAGCTTGATGAAGGACTTTGCTCGTTCTTCTTGACCTGGTTTTGGTCTTCATTAGCTCGATGAAGGACTTTGCTCGCTCTTCGTGGCTGGGTTTTGGTCTTCATTTGCTTGATGAAGGACTTTGCTCGTTCTTCTTGACCTGGTTTTGGTCTTCATTAGCTCGATGAAGGACTTTTTTCACAAAAATCCATACTCCTCACGAAACACATTCACCAATTAGGTATTTTTTTAAGGAAATATAAGAAAATTTATCTATTTTTGTCTAAATTTATTGTATTTTGTGGTACATTTAGTACAAAAGGAGGGAATACTTTTGGAAACCATCTCTACCATTCAACTTAAGAATATAAAGCATAAAAATATCCTTATGTTTACAACGTATATGATTGCGTTGACGCTGGGCGTCCTGGAAAGCTTGGTGTTAAAGGACTCAAGGGCCACTCTAAACTACGGCATCCAATGGGCTGCCATGCTGATTGTGTTTTTACTCTTCCAGGTCTTTTTAAAAAAATATAAAATTTATCCCTACATAACGGTCATATTGGCCTATCTGTTTTTAGGCTACGCCATTATCACTTTTCATGGCGGCATCACCCTGATGATAATGGTATTCTTCCTGGCCATTTTTTCTGCTGTCCAGTTTAATCTGGTTCTTTTTTCAATCGGCTATTTAGTAGGTTTGCTCGAAATGGTGTATATTCTTTTCAAAGGGACATTAAATGAAAGCGTTCTAAAAGATAATGCCCCGACCATTCTTCTTAGCTATGTTCTAGCAGGCATTATTTTAACCGTCCTTATTTACTTAAATAAAAAGCAGGACGAAAAGCTTCGGACTTTACTCGCTGCAGCCAATATGGATGCCGAAAACAAAGAAAAGCAAAAAAACCACATGAGCCAAACCGTGAAAAACGTTCTTGAAAATGTTGAAAGAATAACTGAAAAGCTCCAAACAAATATGATTTCACAGGAAGAAGTAAAGCTGGCAATTGGAGAAATTTCTGCCGGTAGTGTAAATCAAAGCGAACAAATATCCGACATCAGTCATCGTTCCCAGGTTACCTTTGAGTCCATGAGGGTGCTGAACAAAGTAACTTCAGAATTAAACAGCGAAGTGGAAGAAGCAAACCGTACTGCCTTGGAAGGCGAAACAACAGTGAATCAGCTTTCCCTTGAAATGAGCGACGTAATTGATATTGTAGGAGAATTGAAAAAAACTTTTACCATTCTGACGAAGAAAATTGAGGAAACAAATACATTTGCCGATAGTATAAAAAGTATATCGGAACAAACCAACCTGCTTGCTTTAAATGCATCCATCGAAGCTGCTAGAGCTGGTGAAGCCGGCAGAGGATTTTCAGTCGTAGCCGATGAAATCCGCAAGCTGGCTGAGGTGACAAACGGCACCGCGGAAAAAATCACCCGCAATCTGAGCGAATTGAACGAAAGCAATTCAACCGCTCATCATAAAATGGATGCCAGCAGCAGCAAAATTCTTTCGACTGTTGAATCCAGTGTTCAGGTGGCTGATTACTTCCGAAAATTAGCCAAAGTACTGACCAAGATGGAGGGACGGTTCGTAGAATTCGATGCCCTTTCCCAGGAAGTAACGGCACACTCCACAGAGGTGGAGGTTTCCACAACAGAGCTTGCAGCCATTATTGAAGAGGCCTCCGCGAGCCTTGAACAAATTAGTGCAGCGGTTGAATCCTTAACGGAGGATAGTCGCTCTATTTCAGAACAGTTATTGGAATCATCGCAAAGGATGGAAACAATTCGAAAAGAATTCTTATAAAATGCAAAAACCAGCTGTGTTGATTGTGAACAGCTGGTTTTTTTGTGAAGAAATAGAATCTTTTTATGGTTTTGGTGCCTGAATCACTGGTGATGTCGGTGCTGTTGGCGCAGTAATTCCAATTGTCGGTACTACCGCGTCTTTTGGATCAGCGGGCTGCACGACGTTTGTGTTTGAATTTTCTTGTTTGGTGCCGGCTGCCTGTTTGCCAGACTGCTTTTGATTTTTTTCCAGCGCTTCTTGGACGGTCAATGGTTTGGATGGCTGTTTGTTGGCTGTCGGCTGGTTTGGCTTCGTTTTCGTGTTGCTGTTTTTATTTTGATTAGAGTGGCTGGTATCGGATTTTGCAGCTTTTTTGTTTGAAGCTTCCGCAGGCTTGGTATTGAGCGCTTTTTTTGACGGTGCTGCAGACGTACTCTTTGTATTGTTAGAATGCTGGACTGAGTCAGGCTGATTTGAGCCGCTGGTAATCGTTTCAGTCGATACAATAGGTTTAAAAAATGCTGGTTTTTGATGAGCGGACACATAATAGCGGTATCCGATGTAGGTGACCACCGACAGAAGAAGAATCATGACGCTCAATAAAATTTTTATGACAGCCATTTGTTTTTTCAATTCTGTCGAGGCCCCTCTCTCGTTCTGATTTTCTTACAATTCGTTCTAAAATGATGGCATCTATTTATGGGATAAAAAAGGGCTTGGAGTCCGAAAAAACCGTTTGCCCATCCACCCCATCGTCGATGTTTTGAGATTTTCGGGCAATTCAGGTACAAAGACCCATACAATCTCTTTCTATTCCCTCCCTGCCACTGCAAAGCAATATACCGGCCATAGAAGGAAGTCCCCTTACTCCGGTCCTCTCCTATATTCGCTCAATTTAAAAAGGATGTAAAGCCAAATCTTTCATATCTAAAACTAAAAACGCGAATCGCTTTATCGCTCTAAAGCAAAGAAGGGGTCAGACCCCTTTTACACGTTAGTGCACGAAAGAGAGCCGCTTCCCAGGCGGTGGTTCCCGCCTGGGAGGCGGCTCTTGATCAATCAGCACATGTTAGCGATTAAATGCGGGCTTCTCGGAAGCTGGAGGCTGCATCCATATATTTTAGCATGTCGCCGCGCATCCCAAGAGTAAAAGCGGTGCTTTTTACAACCGGCATGTTTCCTGTTCCATTTGTGTTGATTTTATAAATATAGTTGTCGTTGTCACGGTTAATGTAATAGATTGTGTTATTTCTTATTTTTAAAGATGCAGCATGGGTGGACAAAAACTTCACAGGCTTTGTACCCCAGATATCAGTTCTGTAAATTTCACTGTTGCTGCTGTTCACATAATATATGCTGTTATTGTAACGAACAAAATCCGTTAAGCGCTGTAAACGGCTGTATTGGGTCGAAGTCGCCTTTGGATAGCTGGCCTGATTCCATTTATGGTCCTTTGCCAGCTGGCTTCCCGTCACAAGGAAATATTTATAGCGCAGAATATCCGTGTTATCAAAGGAGACCGGATCATCCCAAGTGGCATCTAAGTAGTAATACTTTCCGTTGACCTTCACGAGGTTCCAGGCATGGTCTTCCCCATTGGCCGTACCAGTTACTTTCTCAGACCAGATACCCGCTCTGTTCAGAAGCAAAGTCATAGCCTTTGCATACCCGTCACAGACCGCTGATTTATTGACCAGCGCACCATAAGCTGTATAATCCAGGTCAGGCAAAGCCCCCTTCTCCAGATTTGCTTCATCATATCGTACGGAATTGACAACCGCATCGTGGATGAGCAGTACTTTTTCAAACTGAGTTTTCTTCTGGTTCGCTTGACGTACAATCTTATCTGCCTGCTGGTTTAACTGCTTTTTCATTTTCAGAATGGCAGCCCTTGAATATTTGTACTTAAATTTAATGACACCATTGGAATAATAATAGACGGCATCTACGTAAAAAATTTCCGGCTGGTTATCAAGAATTTTGCGGTATTGGTTAAAAACGACTGAGCTGCTTGAAGCCGGCTGCTGCAATGTGACTTCTGGCTGAACATTTTTCATCGCCTGGTACATGACCTCATATAAAGAAGATGGATGCTTCGATACTGTTGTAGAGGCTGCAGAAGCAGTCAGCACAGGTGAAGGTGCAGGCGATGTAGAATGGGATAAATGAGAAACTGCAGCCGATATTGCAGGTGACTCCTTAAAAATAGATGAAGCTGCATCACTAATACTTTTCGGCTGATGCATGAAGCAGTATAAAAAGATCCCTGCGCATATTAAAAGGGATAACTTTTTCAACTCAGCACCTCCTCGTCTTATAATCTACTATTCCCTTTCTATTTTACTATTACTCTTCTTTTTATCCATCAATTTCAATTAGTAATTTAGGGAAAGGCTGGTATATAGAGATTATAGACGCTGGCACGATTAAAAAGAACCCCTGGTCCACAAAAGAATCCAGGGGAATTTTTATACTCCAGTCAGGCGAGGTCCTTCCTGACAATCGGCATACTCATGCAGCGCGGGCCGCCGCGGCCGCGAGACAGCTCCGAGCTTGAAATCTCAATGACCTCAATGCCATGGTTCCTGAGCACCTCATTTGAGACATAATTGCGGTTATAGGTAACCACTACTCCCGGTGCAATGGCAAGGGTGTTGGAGCCGTCATTCCATTGTTCCCTGGCAGCCGCAATCAGATCGCCGCCGCCGCAGGGAATCAGGTCAATTTCCGATAAGTGAAGCACTTCTTTTAGCGTCTCCTCCAGATTGCTTCGCTTCTGAATCGTGATGCCTTCCCCTTTCTTGCCTTGTTCCAGAATATAAATATTCATCTTGCCTTCATGATCCAGGATACCGGGATGTATGGTGAACTGATCATGGTGAACCATTGTAAAAACGGTGTCCAGATGCATATAAGCACGGCATTTCGGAATTTCCACCGCTATTACTTTTTCTACATGGCATTGTTTTTCGAACATTTGAGCAGCGAGACGCTTAATGGCTTCCTCTGACGTCCTTGCGCTAATGCCGATCGCTATGGCCTCCCTGCTCAGAACAAGCTCGTCGCCGCCTTCCAATGAATGCTCCTCATTACGGTTGAACCAGACGGGGATTTCGTGTTTGCTGAAGCGCGGGTGATAATTCATAATGTACTCCATAAACATGGATTCACGCCGCCTTGCCCCCTCGTTCATGCGGTTCATTGTAATGCCATTGCCAATGACCGCTGCAGGGTCTCTTGTAAAATAAAGATTGGGCATCGGATCGAGAAAGAAAAGCTTTTTTGAATCCATATTTTCATAGGAGTGAACCTCCTCCACTTCTTCAAGCTCACTTCTCCTCACGCCGGCCATCGTTTTTTCCACCAGCTCTTCACTAGAAAAAGAAGTAAGGTACTCCTTCACCATCTCAAAGGATCTATTTAAACGCTCTTTGCTTTCTGAAAGAAGCTGCTCAATAAATTTGTGCCGAATCTCCTCCTGCTACAGTGATTCTGATACTAATTTTTCTAAATAAAGAACCTCGACATCCCGGTTTCGAAGCTTTTCTGCAAACTCATCATGCTCTTTTTGAATAGCAGGCAGAAAGGGAATATCATCAAATAAAAGCCTCTCTAATGAATCAGGCGTTAAATTTTCCACTTCCTTTCCTGGACGGTGAAGAAGGACGGTCTTCAATTCACCGATTTCAGATGTTATATGTAATGGATGTTTCATCAATGCTCCTCCTATTTTCAGGTACCTGTTTTCAAGCATTTGTGCGCCGCTGATTGTAAAACGTGCCCTTGCAGCAGCGCTTCCTTATGGGTCCTATTCCCTAAGTCGCTAACTGGTAATCCTAAAAATGGGCATGGCCAAAGTTATGTAAATTTTTTCAAAATCGTGGTACACTTTTTGTAGATTTCAGAAAGGTATGATTAATATGAAAAACATCACCTTTAAAAATAGAAGGATTGAAAACTAAGAGGTCTTCCATCTCTTCTTTTCAATCAAAAAAACAATATTGAAAAGAGGAATACGATGTATCAGGATCAAGAACTGGCCATCCGCCCCATCCGAATGGAGGATGCAAAAAGACTGTGGGAGCTCTCCTATAAGGAAGAGGCACCCGAATGGAAAAAGTGGGACGCTCCTTATTTTCCACATAAATCAATGCCTTTTGAGGAATTCTTGGAAAAGACAGCGCCAAAATGGATCGGGAAAGAAAATTATTGGGTGATTACTGTGAATGAAGAGGTGTATGGGACAGTTTCCTATTATTTTGAAGATGAGCAGAAAAGATGGCTGGAAATGGGGATTGCCCTCTATAAATCCAATGATTGGAGCAAAGGGCTGGGAACACGCACTCTCAGACTCTGGATGCAGCATATTTTCAACACCCTGCCTTTAGTACGTGTCGGGCTCACTACCTGGTCCGGCAACAAGCGCATGATTCGTGTTGCTGAGAAACTGGGCATGCAAATGGAGGCACGCATCCGAAAGGTCCGCTATTATGAGGGAAACTATTTTGACTCTATACGCATGGGCATTCTTCGTGAGGAGTGGGAGAAGTTTAATACGTAACAAAAAAAGGGCTTCCATTGCCCTTTTTCCATAGTATAAGCCGCATCCCATGCGGCGGTATATTGTTAGATACGCTTTGCACCTACATAACGCGGTTTCCAGTAAACGTTACTGATAGAAGCAATGGACACGCCATGTGACGTAGCAGCTTGTATCATTTTTCCGTTCCCCATATACATGGCAACATGTGTAGGTCTTTCTGCTTTATTATCCGCAAAGAACATTAAATCTCCCACCGCAAGATTTGAAACTCTTTTTCCTTCAGTAAACATAGAAGCAGCGGTACGTGGCAAGACCTTTCCTTCTTTTCCGTAAGAATATTTAACTAATCCCGAGCAATCAAATCCTCTTGGTGACATTCCGCCCCAAACATATTTGACTCCCAAGTTGGATTTTGCAACGGAAACAGCTCTAGTATGATAGGTAGAAGCTTTACTTACAAATGGTGAAACGGCGACCGTGGAAATAATAGTAGCAAGAAACAAGAATGTGAAAATTTTCTTTAACAACTTTGTTTTCCCCCTGTGTGTTTTATCTAAACCTACTTTACAAAAATAGAGTAACAGGGAGATATCACCAGCATTACAATTTTATTACGCATACTAGTAATTTTAACCAGATTTTTACGATAATGATGGAGCTTAAACAGCGGAATGTCCTATCCAGTAGTAGATAGAGCATTCACTGCTCTGCATTCGCCGACACTGCGCTAACCTCCTGAAGCTCCTCAAGGGCAGCATGGTATTTCGACACCATTTTTTCTTTTGCCATTACAAGATACACTGTTTTTTGGCTGCGGATGTGCCGTAATGAAAGGGATGTAGAGGCCAGCAAAAAAATGGGAAACTGGGTCAGCACTTTAAACATCTTATACAGTCTGCTTTTTGGGTATGCTTTTTCAAAACCGAGCTGCGTGACACCCTTATCCAGCATGGTTATACCGATAATCCCTTTAATGCTGTCCTTTTGTGGATGGTTTGAGATATAGTCTGCAAGCAGAGGCATTGATTTTTCCACCATTCGGTAAATGGCTCGTGCCCGCTGCAAAGGGCTTTTGATCCTTCTTACTTCCTTTAAAATCCGGATATTATGAAGATGAATTTTAACAAGGCAATCGTTCTTTTTAATGACAGAGCCGTCCTGTAAAAAAAGCTCTCTCCCCTTATAGGTAGTGAGGCGGACCCTGAAAACACAATCCTGCCGGGAGTCTCCGCCTATCCATTCAAGCCGCCGAAAAAAATTACAAACAGGATCAAGATAATTCCAAATCATTAACACTAGCAATCGTACAGGCAACTGACTCCCTCCCGTTCATCCTTTTGGCTTTTTTCGTGACATATGCATAAAACAGCCTTCTTTTTATTTAGAATGAGCAAAAAATATGATTTTAAAAATGGTAATGTAAGGGTGAATGAGGAGAATTCAGCAGGTTAAAATAAAAATAAAAAACGAGGCGCACGGCCCCGTTTTACTGTATATTGATGGATGCTACATAATACGATTTTCCGTTGTACAACACTTTGTACCAGCAATACAAGTTAGAAGGTGTATTGTCCTCAATTGGGCCGCTGGCCAGAGAAACCTGCTGGGATACAGATAAAGTAATATATTGTGCGTTTGTAGACGTACTTTGCCTCAAACGAGCTCCTTTTAGAAGGGTCACTTTATCTCCTGTTTGATGCATTTGTGTGGAGACATGCTGATAGTTTGTTGTATAACTTGCGGCGTTAAACTGAGTACCATTCATGGTAACCGGTTCTTTTATGACCGGTTTTGTAAAAGTATCGCCTTCGATCAGAGCATCATTAAACAGATATCTGTAGACTTTATCTTGATAAGCTTTTCCGTTCCCCGGAGTATTCACTTGAGACACGCTGTTATACGCCATGACTGCAAAATACCAATCCTCGAGGCTGTTTATATTTTGATGGTTTACTGTTGGCAGGGATTTGTATCCCCATTTCTCTTTAAGAATTTGGACACCCGTCTCAATATTATATTGAAGGTCATATTTCACACGATTCCAGTCATAGCTGGAGTCCGAAGGAGAAAGAGGTGTAACCTGCATAATACCATAGCCACTGTCCAAGCTTGTGAACACATCGCCGCTGCTGGTAAATTGCGTGAGGCTTCCGTTTTCCGTCAAAGCAATGGATTTTACAATTTCCGGGGGAATGCCGTATTTTCGTGCAGCAAGATCGAGCATATTCTTGATGTCCGCAGGGCTTGCCTTCAGCCGGTCCATGATATCAGATAGACGTTTTTGCAGGTTGGATTGGTCGGTTCCTGAAAAACTTTTCATTTCTGATGTGATGGATGAATAAATGCCTGGTACTAAAGCATCTGACTTCCACTTAGAGACCAATCCATCCAGCTGCTCAAATTGAGGCTCCATTTGGATCAATGCGGCAAGCTGTCCGGTTTTATACGTTGAAGGAATAGACGCCGCCAGAAAGGCTGTGTCTTTTTTCAGCTGGTCCTTATAGCTGGATTGTGTGACTTGATCCATATTAAAAACAATAATCTTGTACTGATCAGCCAGCTTGGACGGGCTGTTCTTTATTAACCCTTCAGCAGACAGAATCGCATTTTTGACTTTTACAGGTGTGGCTAAAGCGGCCAAGTCTTTTTCAGCCGGGCTTGGGTACATATTAATGATGGTGTTTCGTGTCTTGGTTCCAACCACCGCCTTGAATACAGGGGTATATTTTTTATCATAATAAGCTAAGGAAGAATAGTCCTTAAGGAGCTGTGTGGTAATGGTTGAAGCCTTGCTGTCATTTTCCACGAGTGCTCTAATTTTTGCCTGCGATTGCCCGGCATGTACGGCATCAATATAGTGGCTTCCTTGAGTAATTTCATTTTGGACAATTTTTAAACTGTTTAAGTAGCCCGTTTTAGTCTTGCCGGAAGACAGTTTTTTTACAGCATTTAAAGCTGAACTGTATTTGCTTTTGGCATCGTTATATTCTTTTTACGGAACATTGCTTCCATTCGCTTTATGGTCCACATCAGTAGCATCTGACAATACCTTTCCGGCTTTTATGGCATTGGAGACAAGTGTACCTGTGTTAGTTGAAGCGGATACGGGTAGTAAATGAATGCCGGAATAACAAAAAACCGTGGCTAGAGCAGCTGACAACAACCTTATTTTTTTCAAAAAAGTGTGCACCTCCAAAGATTCTCTTATTCTATTATACTAAATTCTGGAGACTTAACTACTATTTTGCAACTATTAAAAAACCCGGCCGAAGCCAGGCAGTCTGTTCTCATTTTATTTAGATTTTGGCAGTTTGATCAAAGACTTCCCAGCGAATACCCAATTTTCCTAACGCCTGCTTTAATGAGCTGAAGGTGTCAATTCTGCTGAAATCCAGTCCCAGCTGAATGGACGTTTGCGCTACTTCAGGGCGTATGCCTGAGATTGTGGAGTGAATGCCAAGCAGGTTTAAAATTTGAGTCAGATGATAAATTTGCTGGGCCACCATCGTATCCACAATCGTTACACCCGATAGATCGATAAACAGATGCTGAATATTGGCTTCTGCACATTTGCTTGGTATAATTTCCTGAATCATTTTTGCCCGCTTGGTATCGATGTCGCCAATGAGTGGAAGCACCGCAATATGATCCATGATGGGAATTACGGGAGAACTTAATTCATCTATTAGAGCTTGCTGGGCATACAGTCTGGTTCTGGTAATTTTATAGTAGGACTCTACGAAGCTATTAATCAAACGGTCAAATGCTGTATGGATAACGTTGCTCCATTTTAAGATATCCTCTTTTTCTATCTCTTCATTTTCAGCAGAAAATTTTTCAACATAACGCCAATAGGACTCTCTTACTCTGCTGAGGGCTGCCATCACTTCATAAACAGGCGTATCCATCTCTACCCTGCTTTTTGCGACATCAATAGCCCAGTCCTTCATGCTTTTTTCAAAAGCATCATTATCAATCAAGATTTCACTCACAGTAAGAAGCGTTCGAGTATTTTGTTCGCGCAATAGCCGCTCGATGGATTTATTGGCGTTGAGAGAATAAATCGATCCAGCTTCCATTGTCCTTCGCTGAAGCCAATCCTCCGTGATATTCGGCATATTTTCATTTAGATATTCATATAATGCCTGATCATGCTGATTCCTTTGTTCCGTTTGAGTCATGTAATCCACCTCGATTAATTTATACTGTACCTTAAAAATGAACGAATAACTCTATTTTATCATAGTCACAAGATAAGTTCCCGATGAACACGAGTTTATATCATAATGGAAAAAATCTCATGCGGCAATCTTCCGTTAGCTTTGCTCAGAGAGTGGAATGAAATGCTTGAACAGGCCCAATGCCTTTATTTCATGATTCTGAATCTTCGTATCATAGTAGCTGATAAAAAGCCAATTATCCTCTTTCGTAACAGCCGAAAAAATATGGGGTCCGAGCAACTGAATTCCTGCATTCACCAGTGAATTATTGCTTTTTTCTTTCGCCTTGTCCGTCAGCCATTGAACATACTCGTCCTTGCTTGGATTGGTTAACAGCATCACGAGCAAGACCACGCCTGCAAGCAGTACTTTTTTCATCGTTTTCCTCCTAATATTGGAACTATCAAATCCATTATATAATAAAACGCGTGGAAAAATAAAACAGTAGCCTGGTTCAGAAACGTAATGTGAATAATAATGGGTATCAAAGGCTTCCGCTTCGCATCTTATAGCAGCTTACACCCAATGGGTAAGCTATGCCGATGAGTTTTTCGGGCGAAATTTGACCTTTTTCGGGCGAAAATTATTGTTTTTCGGGCAAATCGGGCATTTATACCTAATCAACAGCATAACACATACCCTGTTCACCGCTTTACTGTACAAAAGCACCACAACCGGCCAAGCTCCACAAAAAAGAACCGCCGGGACCGCATCATCTCTTGCATGCCCGGCAGTTCTTTTCACTTCATTCCCGTTATTTCTTATTTAAAAGCCATGGCCGCATGGACAGCTTTTTTCCAGCCGTCATACAAACCATTACGCTCCTCATCCTGCATGGTTGGTTCAAACTGGCGGTCTACCGCCCATTGTTTGGAGATTTCCTCCTGGCTTTCCCAATAGCCGACTGCCAGTCCTGCAAGGTAGGCAGCACCTAAAGCAGTGGTTTCACTTACAACCGGCCTCTCAACTGGGACATTCAAGAGATTGCTTTGGAATTCCATCAAGAAATTGTTCGCAACCGCTCCTCCATCAACACGGAGCGTTTTTAATTCAATTCCTGAATCCGCCTCCATCGCTGCGAGTACATCCTTCGTCTGATAAGCAAGCGACTCAAGAGTGGCACGGACAAAATGTTCTTTTGACGTTCCGCGCGTCAGGCCGAATACAGCTCCGCGCACATCACTGTCCCAGTAAGGGGTTCCAAGGCCGACAAAAGCAGGAACCACATATACGCCATCAGTAGAATCCACACGGGAAGCATAGCTTTCTGAGTCCTTTGCATCCTTGAACATTCTTAGCCCGTCACGGAGCCATTGGATGGCAGAGCCTGCGACAAAGATACTTCCCTCAAGTGCATATTCCACTTTTCCGTTTAATCCCCAGGCAAGCGTTGTTAAGAGACCATTTTCAGAGCGAACTGCCTTCTCGCCTGTATTCATCAGCATAAAGCAGCCGGTTCCATACGTATTTTTTGCCATTCCTTCTGCAAAACAAGCCTGGCCGAATAACGCTGCCTGCTGGTCGCCTGCCACCCCGGCGATTGGCACTTCTTTTCCAAAGAAATGATAATCCACCGTATTGGCATAGACTTCAGAGGATGGGCGGACTTCAGGAAGCATCGATTTCGGAACACCCAGAATCTCCAAGAGCTCCTCATCCCATTTCAACTCATGAATATTGTACATAAGGGTTCTGGAGGCATTAGAATAATCCGTTACGTGGGCCTTGCCTCCGGAAAGCTTCCAGATCAGCCAGGTATCAATGGTTCCAAACAGCAGCTTCCCTTGCTCTGCCTTTTCCCGGGCCCCCTCCACATTGTCGAGAATCCATTTCACTTTTGTTCCTGAAAAATAGGCATCAATCAAGAGACCGGTTTTCTCTCTGAATGTATCATTTAATCCTTTGGCCTTCAGTTCCTCACAAATTTCACTTGTTTGGCGGGACTGCCACACAATCGCGTGATAAACCGGTGCTCCTGTCTCCTTATCCCACACAACGGCCGTTTCACGCTGGTTTGTAATCCCGATCCCTGCAATCTGTTCAGGCTTAACGCTTGCTTCTGATAGAACAGACGCAATGACCGATAGAATGGAGCCCCAAATTTCGTTTGCATCATGCTCAACCCAGCCCGGCTTTGGAAAATGCTGCGTAAATTCTTTTTGAGATACGTGAACAATTTCTCCCTTTTTATTAAAAAGAATGGCACGTGAGCTAGTAGTCCCCTGGTCTAATGCTAAAATCAATTTTTCCATTCGATCTCCCCATTTCTATTGTGATTTAGTCTCTTTTTCTTCCCTTTGTTTGTACATTACGCTGCAATTTTGGACTTATCCATTTCATTTTCAGATTTTTTGCCAAATAAGTAGGCTAAAATTAAGACTACCAGATTCAGAGCAAGAATGCCCCAGAAAAGGCCGGTAACATCGCCTTTAAAAACAGCTTTATAAAATACAGCCCCCAGTGCCCCGCCTAAGATAGGACCGACTACTGGAATCCAGGCATAGCCCCAATTAGATTTTCCTTTTCCCGGAATTGGCAGCAAGAAGTGTGCAATACGAGGGCCGAGGTCACGGGCAGGGTTAATGGCATACCCTGTAGTTCCTCCCAGTGCCATACCGATTACCACGATGAGCAAGCCCACTGCCAAAGGATTCAACCCTTCTGAAAATTTATTTGCTCCAATAAACAGCAGTCCAAGTACTAAAATAAATGTACCAATGATTTCACTTAAAAGATTAGAAAATGTATGTTGAATAGCGGGTGCAGTAGCAAAAACCCCCAGTTTCGCAGCTGGATCATCTGTTGCTTTCCAGTGCGGCAAATAGTGAAGGAAAACAATAGCTGCCCCCAGAATGGCACCAATCATCTGTGCCAGAATATAGCTTGGAACACTCGACCAAGAAAAGCTTCCATTGATCGCCATCGCTATCGTTACAGCAGGATTTAAGTGCGCACCGCTGACCGAGCCTGCGGCAAACACCCCCATTGTCACTGCAAGCCCCCAAGTAATGGTGATGACAATCCACCCTGCATTGTTTGCATAGGATTTCTTCAACGAAGATCCTGCTCCAATCCCATTTCCAAAAATGATTAAGATCATGGTTCCAATAACCTCTGCAGCAAACGGCGTCAAAACAATCTCCCCCTCTTCTTTTTTTACTATATTTTTGCAACGAAAAAAGACTCACAACAGAATAAGCCCTAATCTAAAAGGCATCTGTGTGAGTCTCCGCTTCTCCGTCACAAGTATTAACTTATAGTCTAATCATACTAGCCTATGAAAGCGTTGTCAAATATTTTTCTCAATATTTTAAATATGGTTAAGCTTCCATTTATGTTCATTTAGTCGCGAGCCTGGTGTTAGGCACAGTTATTTCCACTTAACTGCTTTTACATAATGATGCTTCCTTACTTCAATCGCAATCGCTTCTTTGATCGGTATACCGGGAATTTTATAGAGATTGGTCCCTTTTGGATACGTATTGGAAAAATTCTCATCATTCTCATCCTGTTCGTTTGTAGATGACTGAGCAATTGTTCCGATCTTTGATTCCACCTTTTCCACTGTTTTGTCTGTGCCTGTATAGGATACATGGTGAAAGTTTATTAAATTGCCCGTTGCCCAGCTCCCTTGTGATGATGTATGATTTACAGTTTCAGAAGAGCATCCGTTTACCAATAGAAGTGCTGTAAGCAGATAAAGTGGCTTCTTCATTCCCTTGTCCCCACCTCCTTTTTCTATTTCTTATTTATATAGATATTCTTTCTTATCCCATAATTTACCTCCTCGCGATTTAATCTTCTCTCGATTATTTTAAACGGCTACAAGGGGTGTTGAAAGGGAATCAACACTTTTTTAGGTGACAAGCACTTTTTAACAATTGGACTAATACAATGGCAAAAAGGAGTGATGCCATTTGTCATGGATTCTCATATTGGCTTTTGCCTTTTCATCCAGTATAGATAATTTAGGTGTGGGCATATCTTACGGGATACGAAAAATAAGAATAAGATTGTTTGCAAACTTTATCATTGCCTTTATTTGCTTCCTGATGAGCGAGGCAGGAATTACGTTTGGACTCTGGCTGTCCAAAATTCTTCCGGGAATCTTCCCCATTTTGGCCGGAGCCTTTATACTGATCATTATTGGCATTCGAATTATCTTATTGGCAGTACCGCGGGACAAAGAAAAAAACACAGCCAATGCTTCCTCTGAGCAGTCTTCTCACGGACTATCGGGCATTTTAAAAAATCCAGAGTCCGCAGACCGGGATAAGTCAGGGGAAATCAGCTGGCTGGAAGCCATTGTTCTTGGAATTGCCCTTTCAGCAAATGCCCTGACAAATGGATTGGGCGCCGGGTTACTAGGCTTCTCCCCATTTGTTATTTCATTAACCGCAGCCTGCGGAAGCTTTATCAGTGTCTGGATTGGGATTAAGCTTGGATATAAGCTCTCTTCAGTACGAATCGGTTCCTGGAATCTAGGGCAATTTGGAACGATCATTAGCGGAGTGATTATTGTAATCATTGCTATCGGGGAATTTATTCATTTTTAAAAAATGATATGGGAGGCTCATGCAAGGTAGAAGACCCCGCTTAGCAGGATCCCCCTTTCGCCTGCGGCAAGAGAAGGCCTGCAGCGTAAATGAACAGGCTAAACGTAAAAAATGGATAAAACTATTGACATGAAGTGTTGATAAAACATCAACACTTTTTTCCCGTACCATAAATCTTTTCGAAAGGTATTTCCTATTATAAGGAAAACGAGTAAACTATTAATATATTAGGAATATAAAGAAAGTTTAAGACGTTTGTCTAAAATTAAGAAAGAGGACAATCAAAAAATGAAAAAGAAACTACTATTTATTCTTGTTCCAATCGCAGTCATTATTGTAGCCATTGGGGGATACGGATTTTACCTGTGGAATTCGGTCCAGACAGCAGCCACTAAAATGCATGTCGATATCAAGCTGAAAAATCACACACCTCCTAAACTCACGAGCAGTGCCCCCCAGCCAATTTCCATTTTACTACTAGGAGTAGATGAACGCACCAATGACGTGGGACGCTCAGACTCAACCATGGTCGTAACCGTCAATCCTGAAAAACAAAAAATGCAAATTGTCAGCATTCCGCGTGATACCCAAGTGACCATTCCGGGCCGGGGAGTACATAAAATCAACGCAGCCTATGCATACGGCGGTCCAGCTTTATCCATGCAGACAATTGAAAACTTCACTGGCATTAAATTGGATTATTATATTCGCATTAATATGGAAGCATTAAGTGCGCTCGTTGATGCAGTCGGCGGCGTCACGGTTTATAACACGGTGGATTGGACCGATGAAGGGTATTATAAAAAAGGCTTCCACTACACAAAAGGCAACCTTACATTGAACGGGCCGGAAGCCCTTGGATATGTCCGCATGCGGCATGAGGATCCAAACGGAGATTTTGGCAGAAACCAACGCCAGCGTGAAGTCTTGACTGCCATTATGAATAAAGCAGCTAAAATCCAGTCCATTGGAAGCTACACAAAAATACTTGCAGCTCTTGGGAATAATGTAAAAACCAATTTGACGCTGGATGACATGAAAAATATTGCATCTAATTATCGCGATGCCCGCAGCAATGTCCAGGAATACGAAGTTCAGGGGACAGGCTCAACGGAGGGCGGCGTCTACTTTTTCCACGTCAGCGATCAGGAAAAACAAAAAGTCAGCAACATGTTAAAGGATAATTTATCAAATGGGTAAGGAACAGAGAAAAAGGCCATTTCGAAAAACGGGATGGCCTTTTTCTTCGTATTTTTTTATCGTATGTATTCAGGCAGTTTTTCAATTCCAATTAACCGAGCGTAAGGAAAGATCTGCCCTTTATGATGTATTTCGTGATCAATCATTGACCGAAGCTAATTTTTTCCTCATGCTATGAAAGGATTAAAATCAAGCTGCCGGTCCAAAGCAGAATCCGTTAATGATGAAAACACAGATTTTTGTTTTCTCTTTTTACTCAATGAACATGGTTTCTTAGATCATCAACTGTTTCAACTCAGTTGAAGAAGATAATAGAGTAAATTGACTTTTTTTGGATTGCACAAACATATTGGAAGAGTCTGCAATGTGGATAACAAAATCCCCAGTGAGAACGAGCCGCCCCCAAAAAATATCCTTACCCCCCTTAAGAATCACGTTCCCATTTAATATGAACTTTTGTTAAGGAATTGTTAAGAATGTAAAGATTTGATTAATTATCCCCTTTCATCCCAATTATGGCTCAAGACTGGTGAACTTTTTTAAAAGATGGTCTATCTATTAAACAGTGTTATTCATTCCAAACACTAGTAAGCGAATAGGAGGCAGCAGCAGGGCACCATGTAGCATGACACTTGATCCCAAGATAAAAAAATTATCCGTGTAAAAATGGATCGATGAAAAAACACAATTTGCAGAACACCAAGTTAAGAAAGGAATTAACTATGGAAACGAATCAAAACAAGATGAAAATTTTACTTAGCAAGGTACCGGAAGTTACGATTTACTTCTGGATAATCAAGATTTTATGTACTACTGTCGGTGAAACATTTGCTGATTTCATTAATTTTAACGTTGGACTTGGATTAACTCTTACCACCATCATTATGGGTATAGCCTTTTTTATCATTTTATATTTTCAATTCAGAGCTACTAAGTATGTACCGGGTATTTATTGGACAACCGTTGTTCTTATAAGTGTATTTGGAACGCTGGTAACGGATAATTTGACCGACGGAATAGGAGTGCCCCTTGAGCTTAGCACAGCCGTTTTCTCCGTTCTTCTGGGATTAACGTTTTTATTCTGGTATCTCAGTGAAAAAACACTTTCAATCCATTCCATTTTTACAAGAAAAAGAGAAGTTTACTATTGGTTGACCATTCTATTTACATTTGCACTTGGAACTGCAGTAGGAGATTTATATTCCGAACAGCTGGGGCTTGGTTATCTTCATACAGGTATCATCGTGATTATTATTATTGCGCTTATATGGCTTGCCTGGAAATTCTTAAGGCTTGATGGAGTATTGGCTTTTTGGATAGCGTATATTCTTACTCGTCCACTTGGAGCATCCTTAGGGGATTACCTGTCACAGCCAAAGGTGAGTGGCGGATTAGGTTTGGGAACAACCATTACAAGTATCATTTTCCTAATCGCAATTTTTGCCATCATTATTTTCCTCGCGGTTTCAAAAATTGATATTTCACCTAAAAATGAAGCATCCGAAACTAAGGGAAGCAAGAAAAATGTTTTAACCCAAACGATTGCGGTATTGTGTATTTTCTTAGTTGTCGGGATTGGCGGTTATATTTGGCGCAATCACGTGATAGCATCACAATCTAGTGCTACCTTAGCTGGACAGTTAACCGGCTTTGTTAAAATTGAAAATGATATGCTTAAGAATGTGAATACAAGTAATTTTACTGCCGCTAAGAAAAATGCGGATGATTTGGAGCATCAATGGGATTCATCGGAAGCGAAGCTTAGAAAAATTGATGGTAGTACCTGGACTAAAATTGATGGAACGATTGACGTTGTACTAGCTTCGGTTCGGTCATCAAGTCCTAATGCGAATAAATCAACATCTGCCATCAATCATTCACTTACTGTATTAAAGAGCGCAAATACAAATAACGGCTCGTCACAAACAAGTTTAAAAGGACAATTAAATGATTTTGTTAGTATTGAAAATAGTATGCTTAAGAATGTGACCACGAATCACTTTGCTCAAGCGAAGACCGGAGCGGACGATTTAGAACATCAATGGGATGCATCAGAGGCTAAACTTAGAAAAATAGATGGCGCTACATGGTCTAAAATTGATGGAACCATCGACATCGTGCTGGCAGCAGTCCGCTCAGGAAACCCTAATACAAATCAGTGTAAATCTGCACTTAACCATTCGCTTAGCGTCTTAAACACAGCCAATAAATAAAAATTTCAGGAACCGCTCAAAATGGCGGTTCCTTTTTGCATTTGAAAGCAAATACAGCTTTCATGAAAAATGAATCCCTCCCCAATCAACCTTTGAATTAAATCTAAATTGGGATTGTACATAGATATAGGCAGCGTTCTATTCATCCTGCTGGGTTGATTTCCGCTGCAGGCACTCGCTTTCCGCGGCCGGCCGGGAGCCTCTTCGTCGCAAGCTCCTGCGGGGTCTCCCTAAGGCCCGCTGATCCCGCTGGAGTCTCGTGCCTTCCGCTTCAATCAACTTTAGATTCAGATCAACAATAGGATTTAAGAAAGCTATGGGAAGTGCCCTGGTCATCCTGCTGGTTGGTTTTCGTTGTAGAATCCCGCTTCAGGAATCGATAGAGGATGCTCCTCGTCGCAGTGATTGTGGGGGGTCTCCTTAAGGCCCGCTGATCCCGCTGGAGTCTCGCGTATCCCGCTCCAATCAACCTTTGATTTAAATCCAAATTGGGATTGTACATAGACATAGGATGCTTTCTGATCGTCTTTTAGGTTGATTTTCACTCCGAATACTCGCTTTCCGTGGGTGGTAGTGGCACCACATCGTGCATGCTTATGGGGATCCCCCAATAACTTTCTTAACTTGCAGGAGTCTTTTGCCTACCACTCTAATTAACGTTGAGCCCAAACGATCATTGGGTATTACTAGATATGCTCAGCGCTATTCTTCCTGCCTGTTCTTTTCTGCTCAAATGGATTCTTTGCAGATAGACATCATGCTTTTATTCGTATCAATTTTTCTTCTTCCCTTTTTTTGCAAAAAAATAAAAAGAGGTGACTCAATAGGCCGCTTATAACCGCCTTTTGAGTCACCCTCATTACTTAAGTTCAAAGTGCCATATTTATTATTGTCCGCCTGCCGCTTTTGCTTGATTTACATTGGCAACCTGCGTTTCACTGGCAGGATCGTTGGCATTTTGGCTGTTTTCTTCTTGTTTTTGCAATTGAAAATAGGCATCGAATACGCGGTCCGCAATAGTCAAGTTGGCATGCGTTTCACTGTTTGTGTATGGAACGATAACCGAAATGGCAATTTGAGGATTGTCATATGGTGCATATCCAATAAACGTTTCATTCCACATATTGTTGCTTACAGCTGATTTAGAACGCTCCCCTACGTACACACTTTGCGCAGTACCTGTTTTACCGGCTACTTTATAACCGTACTTATCACTCAATGGGAAGTGCCCTACCCCTGTTCCATGCGGGCCATGAAGTACATCGATTAACCCCTGCTTTACATGGTCAATGTTTTGCTGGCTAAAATCCACTTGATTTAACACCGTTGGTTCGAAATCCTGGGAAACCGGGCCAAGCTGTGTCATATCGGTAGATGGTGTCCGAATATCCTTTGCGATATGAGGCTGCATTCTGTAGCCGCCATTTGCGATGGTCGAGATATATTGGGCAAGCTGAAGCGGCGTATACGTATCGAACTGGCCAATCGCAAAGTCAAGTACTTTACCAGGCTGATCCGGCATGCCGCCGTTTACACCTGATGATTCGCCAGGAAGATCAATACCGGTTTTCACACCTAGCCCGAACTCGCTGAAATATTTTCTGAACTTATCCATTGCATCAACTTTATTAATATTTAATTTCATATTCGGAACATACGTTTTCTGTCCGCCTACTGCCATAGCAACACGCCACATATAGACGTTGGAAGACTTGGCTAGAGCCTGTAAATCCGTTAAGCCGTCTCCAAGTCCGGAAACATTCCATGACTTCTTCATCGGCGTTCCGGCAAATTTCAAATATCCATCATCATTAAAACGTGTATTAAAGTTAATGGCCCCAACCTGATAAGCTGTTAAAAGAGTGGCTGGTTTCGCAACCGATCCAACTGGATAGGCAGAGTTTATATTTCCTAGGGCATAATCCTGGATGTCATAACCGCCTGTTTTCTTATTTTTCACCCATTCCTTGCCGGCCATGGCCAGAATTTCACCCGTATTCGGATTCATCGCTGTCACAAAGGCACGGTCTGAATATGGCTGATAACCGCCTATGGAGGCTTTTTCGATATTCGGAAGATCCTCAATAATTTTTTCCACGGCAGCCTGGAATTTGGCATCAATGGTTAATTGAATGTCATCTCCTCTTTGCCCTGGTGAAATTACCTGTGTGCCGACGACATTTCCTGAAGTATCCGGTGTATCCTTCACTACTTCTTTTTTCCCTTGCAGGACATTTTCATATTCGTATTCTAAATAACTCTTACCGACACGGTCATTCCGGCTGTATCCCTGTGAAAGGTAATAGTTGGCCAAATCACTCGGCAGGCCTTCCTTCGCAGTAGATACATTCCCGAGTATCGAGTTCAATAATGCTTGGCCATTTTTTGTGGCAAACGTGTTATATCGTTCCCAGTCTATTTCCGTATCTACACCGGGAAGCTTATCTAAGTTCTCATTAATATAAGCAAATTCCTTATCTGTTACACCTTGATTTTTGATAATGACAGGTGTCAGCTTTGTCCCTGCTGCCATCAGCCTGTAGATAGCCAGAACATCCAGGTCGCTTTTAGAAAAATTCAATTGGCTCTTCGGAATCCGGCTGAGCTGGAGCTGATAAAGCAGATCATTGGAATTAGGGTTGTTCTTATACTTTTCCATATCAGCTTTAGTGATCAGCGCTTTTGCTGCATCAGGGTTCTTTAAAATCCAAAAATCCTGGCGGTCCCTTAGTGTAATGGATTTCACATCAATGGTTGAATCCTGGTTGATGATAGCTGCCAGTTTCTCAGCCACATTCAGCATATCCTGCGGCTGTACATTGCCCTTGCGTGTGTAGGTAATGGCCCTTAAGCCTTTGTTTCCCACGATTAAATTGCCGTTTCTGTCAAAAATTTGTCCGCGGGGCATAGAGGTATTAACAGTGACTTCATCGGTTTGATTTAATTGTTTCGTAAACTGGCTTCCCTGAACAATTTGGACGATTCCCAATCGCAGGATAAGAGCGGAAAATAAAAGAAACACAATAAAAAACAACACATTTAAGCGCCAAGGCAGCTGTTTCCGCTCTTTTTTCTCTTTGTTTTTATTTTTCATCTCTCACACTACTTTCCCATTTTGATGCAAATGACTTAATGAACGGAGCAACGGATTTGGTTGACAAAAAAGGATTCACGTGGATAGTGACAGTCGTTTAATTTGGTGTTACCCGGGGCAGGCTGCAAATGAAAACTCAAAAGCCGGCTGCTTGTGGATGTTTTTAGTAGAATAGGTGTTATCTTGCAATGTATATCTATCAATTTAACTTATGTCTGTAATCCTGCCTGGTTTGCTTCCATATTCAACACTTACTATTGTACAGTAAAATCTTCATTTCTACCTCAACAATAAGGTCTTTTTAACTTAGAAAATAATACTCTTTTTTATAGATTAATGGAAGCATTAATAACATTTTACCATTAAAAATTCAAACTTTAAATAAATCTACCCGAAAATGGTGAATGCTTTAGTCAACTAAAGGGGTCTGACCCCTTCTTTGCTTTAAAGTGTTAAAATCCCATAAAATTCTGCTCGTTTTTCAGCTCATTTTCAGCTGTGCTGAAAAACAACAGAGTACCTTAATACTAAACTATTTAATAAAAATTTATCTTTAAAAAAAGACCTCTTCCGGAAACGTCAATTGGTTTCCTTCCGAAGTCCTTACATGTTATACCAATACAGGGGAGAAATCGCTGATCCATGAAACGAGCTCCTCTGCTTTCAGCGGCTTTGAAAAATAATAGCCCTGGATGATAGGGTTAATGGATAACGAGGATAAAAATTCTACTTGTTCCTCCCATTCCACCCCTTCAATGACTACATTTAGATCAAGCGAATGTCCTAATGCTATAATAGCCTCTACAATGGAAGCATCCTTGACCGAAGCAGGCACCTCATCAACAAAGGTTTTATCAATTTTCAACGTTGTGATAGGCAGCCTCCTCAAATAGGATAGGGAAGAAAGCCCTGTTCCAAAATCATCCAGCGCAACCGAAAAGCCATATTTCTCAAACTCAACAACCGCCCGAATGGCACTTTCAATATTATGAATGACACTGGTTTCGGTAATTTCAAGCTCAATACAACGGCTATTCACCTTGTACTTTGCTACACTTTCCTTAAGCGTCTTCATCAATAATGGCGAGGTAAAATAAGATCCCGGAATATTAATTGCTACCTGAAAGTCCTTAAATCCCTCTTGATCCCATCTGGCAATCTGCTGGCATACCTGAGAGATGATCCAATTGGTTACTTTGTTCATTTTCCCGCTTTCTTCTAATACGGGAATAAAAACAGCCGGGGACACAAATCCGTATTTAGGATGCTGCCACCTCAGCAGCGCTTCCACCCCAAGAATTTTTCTTGACTCCAGTCCAACCTTTGGCTGGTACACCAGAAATAATTCCTCTTCCTCCATCGCCCGTTCAATGTCCTGAATCAAATAACGCTCAAACGCATAGGTATGGACAGCCGCGTCATATTCGACAACTTGATGGCGATAGCGGGGAGAGGAATGATGAAGAACTGCCATTGCATGTGAAAACAATTGGTTCTTTTCCTCTTCCCCGCTTGTATGAGAAAGAGCACACACCATTTCAATGATGGTACGATGTCCATCCATCATGATGGGTTTCGATAGCACAGAGGCTACAATCTCCATTGCCCGCTTTAACTCTTCCCGATCAGGATTATTTCCAAGAACAGCAAATCGGTTTCCTTCAATCCGGTAAACCTTTGATATGCCTGGCGCAAGCTGCAGAAGGATTTTACTCACGTTTTGGATGATTTTGTCCCCGAAAGAATATCCATAGCGGCTATTCCACTTTTCAAGATCCTGCAGATGGACAATCGCCAGGCTGCCGGTTTGGCCATATTCCCTCATGTCCTTTTCAAACTGGCGGCGATTAGGCAGCAGTGTCAGGGCATCAAAGTAATTCAAGCGATATTCTACATACCTGTCCAATAAACCGGATAAACCGGACAGCCCCAATACGAGAAACATACCAATGGTCACGGCAGCTATTAAAAACATAAAATTCATGTTCTGCATTTCATTATTGGAAAAAGAATGATCGGCATAAAACACAATGGCTGCCATTCCAGTATAATGCATGCTCGCAATAGCGAATCCCATCGTAATGGAGGTGAGAATTTTCAGCCAATGCTTCTCCATGTATTTTTGTAAAAAGGAAAAAATATAGAGAGCACAGTATGAAACCACAATAGCAATCCCGACGGACAGCCAGACAATCCCGCTTTTATAATAGACGACGGCTTCCATTCTCATGGCCGCCATTCCAATATAATGCATGGCAGAAATCCCCAGGCCCATGACAATACCGGCCAAGGCATAAGGCCAGTGGGTGCGGTTCGTTCGATTGGCAATATAGAATGCCAGGTAGGAAGCAACCAGCGCCGGCAGGATCGATATGATGGTGGTGAAAATATCATAATTCATGGGGATAGGCAGCATAAAGGCACTCATCCCGATAAAATGCATGGACCAGATTCCAAGACCCATAGCAAAGGAAGCGAGACCCAGCCAGACATTCCGATGAAAAAAACTATGCCGATTAATCCTTTCATTCAATGACAAGGCCGTATAGGACGCAATGCAGGCGATGGCGATTGAAAGAATGACTATTGGAGTGGAATACTCCCCATGCAGCATGACTTGATCTTTCATTTGTGATAAGGTGACCATAGACACACCCCTAAATACTTTCGCAATGATGTTTTCCACTTGAAAAAACCTTTCTACTAATATCGGCAGAATGATCTATTTTTCCAGTGGAAGGTAAAAACTATTTTCTACGTCTACTATGTATAAAACAGTTAAATAAAACGGCTACCCATGCTGATTGGATAGCAGCACCGTTTGTTCACGTGCTGGATATGATCCTTGTTTTATGGAAGATAATTGATTTTTACCCGCCTCCTTCGATTGCAGCAATAATTGATCTGCATAGACATATCCTTTCTCCATGGCAACCCACTGATGTACCTTGTAAAAATATAAGCCGAAGGATGCCGTGTAAGAAACTGCGGTTTGTTCTCCATTAAACTCCACTTCTACTTTACCTGTTTCAATTTTTTGAAGAAGTCCTTCAAGCAGCGCTACAGTCTCTTCGTACTCCCGGTTCCTGAGAAAAAGAGTGAATTCTTCTCCTCCGCTCCGGAATAAAAAATCCTCATTCTTCAGAATGCTTTTCAAAGTATTCGCGAAATGCTGAATGACCTGATCGCCAATGGCATGATTAAAGGTATCATTCACTTTTTTAAATTCGTCCATGTCCGCTACCACGATCCCAATCCATTCGCCGCTCTCATTCAGTTTCTCCATCTCTTTGGCCATCGCAGCTCTGTTCGAGACCCCTGTAAGGAAATCTGTATACGCCATCTCTTTGAACTTGTCCCTTTCCACCACGTTCTCAAGGTTTTGAGCTTTATTAATGAAGGAACGGCTTACCAGGAAGTTTAATATGAATAATGCCAAGAGCAGCTCCCATTGATGATCTTTTACAAACAAAAAAAGCATTCCGTTGGTAATAGCCGTTTTGCCCATATCCAAAAGGCTTCTGCTTTTAATAAACTCCAGAATATCCCTCCGCGTTTTCATTTCTCCCAGTAAAGAAAAAACGGTGATAAGGAAGGCATCCGAAAGAATCGCAGTGATGGTAACCAAAATGGCCATTAAAATCCAATATCCAAAAGGGAACGAATGAAAAAATGGATAGGTATACTGAAAAACCAGATAAGCTGCCACATTTTGCAGAACAAAGGAACCGATGTTATAAATGGTATGCATGATTTCATCAGGCTCATTGATTTTTGTCCACTTTTTATAAATATGTACGGTGATATTAAAAAGCAATTCAAATAGTAGTAAGCCGAGCAATCCTGAAAATAGAACAAAAGATAAGCTGTAATTAATCCCGTAATCTACCGTTATGTTTCCTTGCTTGCTAATTGTGCGCAGATGGAAATAGAGGCTCGAAAATACCCAGTACAAAAAAAGTGCCTTCATGTAGGGATCAACTGGCATAAAACTGCGGTTTAACCAAATCACCGCTCCGAGCGAACAGAGAAACAACATAAAAATGAATACCCTTGAAGCACGCATCTGATCATCTTCCCTTCAACATTACACACTATTATTTTAAACGATAGTTTATAAAATAGATAACTTTATTTGTAATATTTTCATATTAATTGAGCATTTAGGATTAGTTCTATTTTCATATATCATGTCACTCCATAAAATAATATAATTATGCCTAAATTCTGATTATTAAGGGTAAACCTAGTTCAGGATAGCCTTTTGGGCTGGACGCTTTTAATAGCGAACAAAAAGGAGGTTTCTCACCATGGAACATAGAAAGAAATTAGGCTTTTGGAGCATCGTCTTGCTGGGAATTAACGGAATCATTGGGTCGGGTATCTTTTTATTACCCAATCAGGCAGCCGCATTAATGGGTCCGTTGAGTATCGCAGTCATTCTTTTTGATGCCATTCTCGTTTTATCTCTTACACTATGCTTTGCCGAAGCCGGAGGAATGTTCAGGAAAAATGGAGGACCCTACGTTTATTCAAGAGAAGCGTTCGGCAGCTTTATCGGATTTGAAGTAGGGTTTATGAAATGGGCGATCGGCATTATTGCCTGGGCTGCTATGGCTGCTGCCTTTTCCACAGCTCTGGGGGTGGTGTGGGAGCCAGCTAAGGAAGGCATTGTTAAAAACATAGTGGTGACAGTCATCATTGTCTGGCTTGGAGCGATAAATTATTTAGGCGTCAGTGTTTCGAAGCTATTGAATAATGTGATTACGATTGCAAAGCTGGTTCCCCTTTTATTATTCGTTGCGGTAGGAATCTTTTTTATCCATGGGAACAGCTTTACCCCTGTTCTTCCACATGGCACCTACAAGCATGGAGCATTTGGAGCTGCAGCTTTACTGATTTTCTACGCATTTACAGGCTTTGAGTCATTAGCTGTTGCGGCGGAAGACATGAAAAACCCTGAAAAAAATATTCCTAAAGCAATCATCATGGTCATATTTATTTGTTCCCTTTTTTATGTGCTCATCCAAACCGTAGCAGAAGGTACACTTGGACCGAAGCTTGCCGTTTCGCAAGCTCCATTGGCACAGGCGACACAGCATTTTATCGGCCATGCCGGCGCCACTATCATTTTAGCTGGAACGCTCATTTCCATTGCTGGAATTAATATCGCCGCTTCCTTTATCACCCCTCGCTCTGCCGTAGCCCTTGCGAACGATGGGTTAATTCCATCTTTTCTTGCAAAAAACAGCCGGTTTGGCACACCTGCCTGGGCCATCTTCTTCACCGTTCTTTTTGCACTGCCGCTTGCTCTTTCAGGGAGCTTTGCCCAATTAGCAGCCATTAGCGTGGTCTCCCGATTTGCCCAGTATTTGCCGACCTGTCTCTCCATTATTGTTTTAAGAAAAAAACGTTCGGATTTAACCAGAACCTTTAAAGTCCCATTCGGGCCGGTTATCCCCATTCTTGCTGTTATCGTCAGTATCTGGCTGTTAACACAAGCCTCCACGCAGCAGCTCATATGGGGACTGTGCGGATTGGCAGCAGGGATTCCTGTCTATTTTTTAATGAAGCTTACTAGGATGAAGAAAAAGATGGCGGATTGAGCGAAAAGCGGAAGCGACTTGTTCATCGGCGTACGAATTCCGTAGTCCCCGACTGAGATAAAGGATACACAGCGAGGCCCTTCACGAGCTGTTGTTGACTTATCGCAGGGAGGGGACGGAGAAATTCGCTAGCCGATAGGCGCTGGAGCTAGACAGAGAAAAGCGGAAGCGCCTTGTTCATCGGCGTACGAATTCCGTAGTCCCCGACTGAGATAAAGGAAAACTGGATATTGACATTTTGCAGGAAGGAGACATGCCGATCACATAAGCTGCATTTGTTATTATGAAAAAGGCGCTGGATCCATGCAGATTCAGCGCCTTTCTTCTATATTATTTATAAAGAGACTGCGGAATTTTCACAACAGGATTTCCTGCTGCATAAGGAGCGACATCATATTCTTGGAAAAGCAAGTAGATGCCGCCTTTTGTATAGTAAAATTGCGTATTTTTATTAATCGCCACATCACTTACTTTTTGAACAAAATCTGGATACTGTTTATGCAGAACCTGATAAGCATATTCTTGAACTTTTAATATCTTGCTTTTCGTATTCACAATGTCGGTCAAATTGTATTGTTTTCCCGTTTTGGCATCAAAATTCAAGGAGGTTACAGCTGTCATTCCATGCGCTCCGCCTGTGTATTCATAGTCATAGAATAATAGACTTAATTGATTGTCAGATGCATATTGCACTTTATAAGAGACATCATATTGATAAGGAAAATGCTTGGTATGATCATTTTTCTCTTCTTTCAGCATTTCTAAATAGGCTTTATAAGACCCTTGGATATGCTTTAAAAATGCAGCATTTATCTTTTGTTCTGCCGTTTTGCTGGCCAAGCCTGTCACTTGCGGATATCTTAAAAATTTACTATTTTTATAGTGATGCTCCACCCATTTTGTTACAGCGGCTGACGGCACGCTGTGATCATAGCGGACTCCCCCGGCAAATGCATTTTTCCAATATGTTTGAGACAGCGAGTAGATTTTCGTGCCTTTTACGGTCGTTGCTGCAAATTGATTTTTCCCAATGTATATTCCTACTAGATTAGGTGTTTTGCCGTATTCTTTAAAAAACACAAGATCGCCCGGCTTCAGCTCCGACTGCTTCACGTGTTTTCCTTTGCTCCATTGATCGCTAATCTTGCGGGGAATCGTGATATTAGCGGTTGAATGCTTCAATACATACTGTGTAAATCCTGATGCATCAAAGCCTTTTGGCGTATCTCCGCCCTTAAGGTACCGTGTGCCTGCTAAACTCTTTGCTGTATCTACCACATTTTTGTTTACTGCTTGTTTTACGGCAACATCGTTTTTAACAGAAGCCGAAGAAATCGTTGATTGTGCAGTTAAACTGCCAACAGATAAAGTCAGCACAGCTGCAGGTACAATAAGTAGATTTTTCATTTTTTTCATATTAAAGCCCCCTAATGTTACATTTATGTTACAAAAATATCACAAAGGTAATATTACATTCAATTTTTTCCAGGGTCAATAACTTTTTTGGGTGTATTTTTTTCGAGGCTGTTTTCGCATAGATTGTCATTTTTCCTAAAAATAGTTAAATCCGTAATAAGTGAGGAATCACGCATCATTTTGTTTTCAAGCCTGAAGCCTGTGTATCCTAGATTCAATTATACAAATAGCAACAAAGTATACGAAAAGAGCCTTTTTCGAAAAATACCTTTAGGAAAAACTTCTTGCCAGCAAGAAAGCCGCTGCCGCTGCCAATCCGCCTACAATCATCGTTTCAAAACCGCTTTTTACAATCGGTGTACCCGTAAACCGTCCTTTTACCCCGCCAAAAATAAAGAGAATGATCAACGTGAGGATGACTGAGGCCACAAGTCCCTGACTTGGAACACTCACAATAAAGTAAGGGATTAAGGGAATAATTCCGCCTACGATATAGGATACCGCTATTGTGATAGCACTGATCCATGCCCTGGACTGATTGGGCTTTTCCAAACCCAGCTCAAAACGCATCATAAAATCCACCCATTTATCAGGCGACTGCCTCAGTTTTTGGACAATCGGTTCAATTTGAGCCTCATCTAAATTAAATTCCCTGAATACCTCTCTAACTTCTTCCTCTTCTTTTTCTGGAAATCGTTCGACTTCATCATATTCTCTCTTCAGCTCTGCACGATAGTGGTCTGCATCTGATTTTGCCGCAAGATAGCCGCCAAGGCCCATGGCAATCGAGCCGGCCGCAATCTCTGCTCCTCCTGCGGTTAAAATCAGACCCGTTGAATGGACCGCTCCAGACAGGCCGGCTGCGAGTGCAAAAGGAACGGTCAGCCCATCGGACATGCCAATCACAATATCTCTAATCGTATCGGAAGCACTAAAATGCCTCTCAATATGCTGCGTTTCTGGCAAGTTATATCCCCCTAACAAGTATAAGATAGTTTATATTTCCACCAAATAGAGAGGAATAATCATTTTTATGCGGGCTCTTTTCGTAAAACTTTGTTACTATTTGACCAAAAAAATGATTTAAAACTTGTGAATTCCCTTCGAAAAGATACCACGATGACAAGTAACATACAGCAGGATTCTTTGCATGTTAGGCAGCTATTTTTAAAAAGGAGGAGGCCCTGAAAGCAACGGAATACATGCCTTTTTGGTACTAAGACAATCTTCCTGCTTCATATTTTAAGTGAAAAAGAGGACTCTTTGATGCTGAAAATAAATTATGATAAAGGGTTTCAAATTTATATCCTAGACATTTCATCCATTAAACGGTTCTTTATCATAGACCTGGCTTTCGGATCAGGCGCGTATTTCGTCCTAAAGAAGTTCGGGTATCATGAGATTTTCTCCATTGGGGGAAGCATGGTGATGACGGAAGGAGTGAAACGGATGCTGAGGCTTGCTGCTCGCAGGTGATGGCTGGGCCCTTGGTAGGGGGGGAATTTGATTGGTGACTTCCATGGGTGGGAGCTATTTTTCTGGCTTTGCAACATTTCTGGGTTTTTGTGCAACATTTTATCGTTTTATTGCAACGTTTTTTCGTTTTTGTGCAACATTTATTGGCTTGATTGCAACATTCTTTACAATTGGTGCAACATTTCCTTTTCCGAGCACACTCTCTCCACCTCTATATGGCTTGATTCGCATTCTTTGGACCCCGATTCCAAATGTAGAACGTATTTTCTCTAACAGGGGGGTGATAATGACAAAAAACAGTGCGAACACTAAGCATTTCCTCAAAAACAAACTCTTTACTTCACTAAAGGGGTCAGACCCCTTCTTTGCGTTAATGCATTAAAGCGTGCACCCCCAAAAAAGCACAGGCCCCCACCACGGGTTCCTGCACTTTTCCAACCAGCCTGTCTGGTTATGATTTTCTTTTGAAAAGCCAGTATTCACTTATCTTTCCTTCGTAGAGCTGCGCCTGTTTGCTGACGAGCTTATATTGCTGATGAAACGATGGGACATGCTGGTTTATATAGGACATGCTTTTTCTTACCACCACATAATCGACGAGCCTGTCCCGGACATACCGGTTCTGGGCATCCATATTCATTGGATACTCCGCATAGTCGACGTTTTGTTTTTCAAAATACTTCACGTTTGGGGTAATGCCGGTTACCGTATATATCCCTAAGTCTAAGCAGTTATAATTCAGCACCGTTGCATGCTTTGTTTGATTAATAATAGACGCAAAACGGTATTGCACTAAATCCTTTTTCTTGACCCCCATCATGTACGTGTTATGGTTAAAGGCTGCAGTAAGCGCAATCGAAACAAGGAGTACAGCACCCGCCAGCATGAGCGTGTACCGGTTTCTCAGCTTCATTGACAGCCCGTCCAGAATCACAATCACTCCGAACAGGATAAACGGAGAAAAGATAAGAAAATAATAGACATAGCCTCTCCCGCCCGCATAAACTCCCAGGGCTAACAGCAGCAAACAAAGAACCAGTCCCGCCCTGCCCATGAAAGAAGGCAGATATCTTTTTAAAAGAAAGAAAAGAACTCCGATACAGGCAATCACCGCAAAGAAAGGATACAAGCTGAGATTAAGCAGAACGGTCATAAACACAAGCTTTAATCTGCCTAAAAGTGTATATTGGACAGTATAATATTTGGCGTTAAAGATGATATACGTATAAATCCAGTCATGGATAGCATGATGTATGCCAAAATAAAGAATCCACGGCAGAGCTGCCATCAGCATGCCAAGAAGGAAAAGCACACCTCCCCACAACGCCCTTACATACTGCTTATGTGCAAGCATGCAAATTCCCAATGCAGCCGTCCAGCCAATCCAAAATCCAAGCAAAGAATACTTGATCCATAAAACGATTCCCGCTAAGATCCCATTGACCAATAAGGTTTTATACCGGATAGGATCGGGATAGTCCTTTTTAAAATAATGAAGAAAAGCATATAGGCTTGCTGCGACAAAGGGCAGTGAAAATTCCTCTGCACTGTCACCATGGGAAAAGCTCTGCAAATTTAAAATAATGGCCGCAACAAAGGGCAGTCCAACGAAAGAATAGAGACTATGTAAAAATAAGGACATGATTTTATAACAGAAAAAGAGAAAAATAGTGAACGACGCCACTTCGAACAGATACACACCCAAAAAGCTTTTATGTGACAAAAGATACGCCAGCCCGTGAATGAAATATAAATAAGGCCCCTTCTGTTCAAATAAATCACGATATAAAACCTTTCCGTGCATCATGCCCTTTCCCATCGTAAAAAAGGCGTTGGAATCGACCCAATCATTGAAAGGATAGAGTGGGGAGGATTCCGTGCAAATCAGTAAAAAAACAATTGATACCAGCAGACTGTATAGGATCATCATCCATTTTTCATGTCGTATTGAACGATCCAAGATCCAGGATTCCGCAGCCATTTCGTGTTGTTCCGTCTTCATTCGGGCCTCCTCTTTTTTTGTCAAGGGAAACGTAGCTTCCCCGTGGTTCTGCCTGTATATAGATCAGGTTTTCACCAAGCGCTCTCCCTCATTATCATAGCACCTATCCACACTTCCTGAGAGCTTTTTTTCCTTGCAGATGGGCTTGTTTTTTGCATTCTTTCGGATTCTCTTTGCATTTTTTTGAAAAGTACCGGCATTTTTTAAAAAATCATCCGCGTTTTCTCAAAAAGCGCCGGCATTTTCCCGAAAAACACCCGCATTTCTTGACCAGCTAGCTATTGAGGAGTCCGCAAAAATTGCCGGCCCCTTCATTTCCGTCTGCCTGTTAAAAGCGAGTAGCAAACAGGGACAATGATCAGTGTTAGCAAGGTGGAAGCGGTCAGCCCTGAGATGACCACGATGGCAAGCGATCGGGAAATCAATCCCCCTTCTGTAGACAAAGCTAATGGAAGGAGCGCACCGACTGTGGCAATCGCCGTCATAAGGATGGGGCGCAGCCTGATTTTTCCGGCTTCTACGATGGCCTGGGTTTTGTCTTCGTATATCTTTTTATTTTGCTCGACCTTATCGATGAGGACAATGGCATTGGTCACCACAATTCCCACCAGCATTAAAATTCCTACCAGTGCCGGGATTCCCAATGATTCATGCGTTATCAAAATGCCTGCGATAACTCCCACAAAGATAAACGGCAGCGCAAACAGAATCGATAACGGGGCAAGCGGTTCCCTGAAAGCCAGCATCATGACAAGATAGACAAGGATGACACTGAAGCCGATCGCGTAAACAAGGTTATGGAACCCTTGTTTCATTTCTTCTGCTGAGCCTATAAAGGAATAGCTTACACCCTTTGGCAAGGACATTTTTGCTAATGTGTTTTTAATGTCCTGCTGGGCCTTTGAGGCTCTGGCTGAATCCATCATCACGGTTAAGGAGTCATAACCCTGCTGATTCAAACGCTGAATGGCTGCAGGTGCAAAGGTCTGTTTTACACTGCCTATATCCTTGATTGCCACCTGCTGCCCCGCCATATTGGTGACTTTCTGATTGGCTATAACGCTTATTTTATTCATGTCACCGGATTGCAGCCCGACATTTAATCCCGTTGTTTGTCCTTGAAGCTCCACATTCATAAGGGCTGTTCCGCTGAGCATGTCATGCAGATCGCTTGCCGCCATTCCCGGATACACGCCTTGTGCAGCAGCTTTTTTATCATCGATGCTCACCTCGACCTGCGGGGTTTGCTCTTCAATATTGGACGTAATTCCTGTTACACCTTGTATCGGCTTAAGGGCTTTTTCGATGTTTTGTGCCCCTTTTGTTCTCGCCTTTGAATCTGATCCGTTCACGATAATACTAAAACTGTTGGAGCTAGGAGAACCGCCGACAGGAGTAATCATGGTCTCGCTGCCTTCCCCCAGATGATCGGTTTGCTTTTTTAACTCCTGCTGAAAACCAGTAGAATCTGCATGATTCTTTAAGGTCACCTGTATGCTGATCGTTCCTGAATTTACTGTAGTGTTATAGCTTTTCACCTGCTTCTGCCCTGCAAGTTTTTGCTCCAATTGCTTGGCCAGGCTGTTGGTTTTGTCAATGGAGGTTCCGTTCGGAAGCGTGGTATTCACATCGATATATTGCACAGCCTCATCCGGAAAAAAGTTAACCGGAATCCTGGGAGCCAGCGCCAGCGTTCCCACAAGCAGGACGGCTGCCAAGCTCACAACGAGCCAGCGGTGCTGAAGCCCCCAGTAAAGAACATTTTCATAAAAGCGCTGAAGAACATTATCTTGTTTTTCAATCGGCTTTACTTTTGCCAAAAAGAGTTTGGATAGAATCGGCACAATTGTTAATGCAATCAATAGCGAAAAGGCAATGGAAATCACCACACTCCAGGCAAATGGGGCGAAAAACTTCCCGACAATTCCCGGCACAAACGCCATGGGAAGAAACACAGCAATGGTAGTAATGGTCGAGGAGGTGATGGCCTGCCCGACTTCTTGGGTGGAATCTAAAATAAATTCATTGCCTAATGATTTGCCGGCAATGGCTTCTCTAGCTTTGCGGTAAATATTTTCGATGACGACAATACTGTCATCCACCACCCGGCCAATCGCCACAGCTACGCCCGCTAATGTCATAGTATTGAGCGTGTATCCCATTGCCTTCATTACAATCATGGTAGCCAAAATAGAAAGCGGGATTGAAAGAATGGCTACAATTGTGGTACGAAGGTTCCCTAAAAACAGCATCGTTACAACAGAAGCAATGACTGCCCCCATGATGGCCTCCCGCACCATGGAATGGACCGAGTGATTGATTTCAATTGACTGGTCTCGCAAAGTGGCAATGTGATACCCCTTGGGCAAATCAAGTCCTGCCAGCTTAGCCTTTACAGACTGTACAATATCCGCTGTATTTCCACTTGCATCCGGCTGAATAGCAGCCACTACTGCCGGCTTCCCATTCAGTCGTGTATACGTGCCCCCATTATCGACCTGCAGGGAGACATCTGCAATTTTAGATAAAGGCAGCGTCGATATCGATATAGCTGGACTGCCTGGCGTCTGTGTTTTCTTGGGTTGTGGCTGGTTTCCCAGCTGATTCAGCTGATCAGCACTTTGTTTGGAAGACTGGCTGAGCTGTGATTGAATGAGAGAAACCTGCTGTTGAAGCGAAGAGATTTTACTTTGTTCCGCTGCAATTGTTTTTGCTAAAGCTGCTTGCTTTTGTTTTCCCTGTGCACTGCTTGCCAGACGAGGCTGAGCCTTCAGCTGGGCCAATTGGGTTTGGTTTTGGAACATTTGGGAGGAAAGCTGATTGATTGCACTCATCAGGCTGATTTCTTTTTGCAAAAGCGCATCACTTTCTGTATTTCCCTTTACAGCCTCTCCCAGTGTTCCTAGAGATTGGCCAACTTGGTTCAAGCCATTCCCCATACTGTTAAAAGCATCCTTCGTTCCTGAAGTATTCTGATTGACGAGTATTAAATTCATATTTCGAATATCATCCAGTGTTTTAAAGGCATGATTCACCTGTACATTCATTTCCTTGCCGTTCATGGTGACCTGGCCGGTCGGTGCCGTCACATTATTGGCGAGCAGTGCCTGTTTTACTTTATCAAGAGTCAAGTTATATTCGTTTAATCGATTGGGATCTACTTTTACAAAAATCTGTTTATCTGTTGTCCCATCCACCTCTACATTGGAAACACCCGATATGGTGGATAGGCTTGGTACAATTTTTTGCTGGACAACATCACTGATATCAGAGGATGATTTCGATGAATTACTAATGGAAAATGTATAGATGGGCTGATTTGTCGGACCAAGCTTCGAAACCTTGGGATCCCCGGCGTTGTCCGGCAGCTTCACACGGTCGAGTGCCTGGTACACCTCTTCCTGTGCTTTATTAATATCTGTATTCAAGTCAAACTCAAGGACCAGATGAGCCCCATTCGAGGCAGATGTACTGTATAAATTCTGGAGTCCATCCACATCCGAAAGCTGCTCTTCCAGAGGCTTTGAAATGTCATCCAGGACTTGCTTGGAGGATGCACCTATGTAAGGAATTTGAACAGAAAGATAAGGTATGCTTACATTCGGATATTGCTCAATCCCCATATTGGTGGATGAAATGCCTCCCCCCACCAGAATAAGCAGCATCACCAATAGAATGAATAAAGTATTTTTTAATGAAAAACCGGTTAATGCACGCACGCTGACTCCTCCTGATTCTCCCAAGCTTATCGGAAAGTATCTCTTCTTGTTATTCCCCAATATTGGAATAACATGAAGTGAGTCAAGTGTATCTTATTTTTTTATTACGATACATTTGACTCATATATTTGACAGAATATATACTCAGAAACAGGAAGTCAATACGATTACGACATCTGAAACAGGAGGCCTCCATATGTATCGCATAAAAAACGACAAGCGATCCTTCCAGTCCTGCCAGCTGATCTATGATGCACTGGCAGCATTAATGAAGACAAAATCCTTTGATACGATTACCGTGCAGGAGCTGGCTGCAAAAGCGCAGGTTGGACGCGCAACCTTTTACCGCTATTTTGACAGCCTGGAGGATGTCCTCTCGATGAAGTGCGATGAAGCCTTTCATGAGCTAAAAGAGTATCTCTTTTTATACTATCGCCAGGAGGGTGCCTTTACCGAGACGCCGGTTCCCTTCTTCAAGCCCTTTTTGCGTTATTGGTATACTCATTCCGATATAGTCGAACGGCTCATCCAGGCCAAACGCATGGATATTTTTGCACACTCCTTTACACAATTATTTACCGCCTTTTCAAAACAGCTTCCCATGTCTGATTCTGCCCAGCTGATCAGCCGCCGCTTTGACTATTTTTTAGCCATTCGGACAGGGGCCGCGACCAACATCCTCATTCAATGGATTCAAAATAAAAAGGACCTTCCGCCGGATGAGCTGGCCGACCTTGTGATTGCACAGTTCAAGGCTACCTCGGATATACAGTGGTTATAATAATTTTACGTTTGTTATTGCTTGTAAGCTCCTCAATAAAAGACGTATGCCTATTTGGCACACGTCTCTTTAGTTCGTATCCATTTCCCGTTCATATCTCGCTATTTTTTCACGAATTTTTTTCAGATGCTTCTCCGTCTCCTGAATTTGCTTGAGAACGATGGCTTCCTGCTTTTTCATCATGTCCAGCCGTTGCGGAAGTGTGTCTTCTCCATTCATGTTCCATTCAACAAATTGTTTAATTTCTCTAAGGGGCATTCCCGTATTTTTTAGACACAGAATCATTTCCAAAAATTTAAGAGATCCTTCATCGAAAACCCGGTCTCCTTTTTCATTTCGTTTTAAAAAAGGCAGCAGACCCTGCTTATCATAATAGCGCAATTGAGAAATGGATAGCTGATTCATTTCTGCGGCTTGTCCAATCGTATAATTCATCGTGCTTTTAAAAAGACATGATAGTCTTTCTCTGCCAGCTGCCGAACAATATCATATCCAATCCCTATATTAGCGCATGTAACAAAAGCGAATTTTCCCATATGAGTATCCTCCTATCTTTAAAAACAACGATACACCCTAAACTAAGGTCGAGGTCAATATTTTTTTCATGACTCCTTTAAGTATTTGCCTATTTGCTTTCTCCTACTGATTATTATTTAACGGATTTCTAAGATGGCTTGCGGATTTTGTAAATGACTGGGCCTTCATCAGCATGTTACACATCTTTTTTCCAAAATAAAAACCCGCCATTAGGCGGGCACATTTTAATTATTACATTGTTTTTGCTTCCAGCGTATTTGCTGCTTCCAGCCTTTTTAACGCTTTGCGCTTTGTCAGGTAGCGCTGAAGGAAGTAGGAACCGAGTACATAGACGACGGCAACTGCTTGCAGGGACAGGCCTTGCACATTTGAAAATACACAGAACCATACTCCGATCCAGTCAGGGAATTCAACACCGATCGGGGTTGTTGCCATCCAGCCGGCTTGCTGCATTTCCTGAACCGTCTCTCCGACCATAACGGCAAGCACCATTACTAAAAGAGCACCAGTGAATACAAGCATTTTCTTGTGAGGAAGCTTTTTCTGGAACAAGAAGGTAAGAACTCCGACCATAAGTGTTAAGGCTAAACCTATCAAAGTACCCTGAAGGATAATATCGTCACCAACCTTTAGTCTCAGGTTTTGCAGGAAAAGAACCACTTCAAAGCCCTCGCGGTAAACCGATGTGAGGCCAACTAAGAACAGTGACCAGAAAGCACCTGTTGATACTCCTGTATCACTGGTTATCAACTGCTGCTTTTTACGGTTATGTAATCCAATCCAGCCAGTCCAATATACTTTATGGAAGAACCAATTCAGAATGATTAGCAGAACAACCACTGCAAGAACACCTGTAAATGCCTGTATGTTTAATTGAGAAGCGTTCACAGAAGCAATAATTGCGACAACCGCAAACCATGTTGCCAGAGTCGCGATAAACGAAACGCCAGCTCCAATTGAAATTGGCTTCCAGTAGTTATCCTGTTTTTTGCGAATCAGCCCTGAGATGATGGCAGCTAACACCAAGATCGCTTCCAGGCCTTCCCTGAATACCAGAATAGCTGTATTAATGACGGCTGCTGCCGGTGTGATATGATGGGCCGTCGGGTCCGGATTTCCTTTAAAATACACTCCCTGCCAAACAAGGACCCCTATTAAAATCAAAACAGAAAGGGCAATCAAACCACTTCGCAGATTCAATGCTTTTTTCAGCACGGTGACTCCTCCATTCAAAACTATCTATTTTATATGTGATAATGATAATCGTTATCAATTGACTTCTTCATTTTATCGCTGCTCTTACTGGGCGTCAAGAACATTTTTAGTTTGAACCGTTTTTTCCTTTCACGTACCCTTGTGCTATTCGTTTATACTTTGCAAAAACACTTTAACTTAAGTATACAAAAAAATGACGTGCATCCTTTCACACGTCATCTTTTATCGTAATTATCTAATCAAGTACAAACTCGGTTTCCTTGATCTTATCTTTTAACACATAATGGTGGATTGCATGGGCTACCCCGTTTTCATCATTTGTCAGTGTAACAAAGTCACACATCTTCTGGATTTCCTCGGCTGCATTTCCCATGGCAATCGATAAACCGGCTACCTTAAACATCGGCACATCATTCTGCTGATCGCCAATGGCCACCGTGTCCTTCAAAGGAATATTGAAATACTCCGCCATCACTTTTAATCCATTTCCCTTGTTTCCGTTTATATTCATGATTTCAATGTTAAACGGAGAGGAGATGGTCACGTACACCCCATCAATGGTTTTCATTGATGTTAAGACACGATTTCTTTGTTCCGGATTTAAAGCAAGGATAAAAATTTTCTGGATAGCCAGTTCTTCATCCTTTAATAATGTGTCAAGATCATCGAAAAAAGTGACACCCTCTGATTTGTCCGGAATTCTTGTCATTTTTCCGTAATTTTCATCCTCGTAGAATTCAGCAGGGATGGCACCCGAGGCAATCACTCTTTCCATACGGTTTTTCCAGTCATTGTGAAAATAAATGCCTTTATTCGTATACAGCTTGTATGGCATTGATTCCTTTTCAATCACTTCAACTGCAGCCTTGTTCTGTTCGGCAGCTAAAGAAGTCAGCTCTATAAGCTTCCCACCCGCAAAAACAGCAGTTCCATTACTGCCGCCAATCGGGCAATTAAGGCCATATTTACGCTGAACTGCATTTATGGATTCCGGAGCTCTTCCGGATAATATCATCACAACATGCCCTTGTTCCTGGGCTGCTTTAATTGCTTCTATATTTTCAATACTAATTTGATTTTCAGATGATAACGTCGTACCATCCATATCAAGTGCGATTAATTTCATAGATTTACTTCCTCCTGTGCCCTCGCCTAGATACTCTTTATGTCTTTCATCTATTAACATTGTAAAACATTAATATACGAATTACAAAGAATCCAGACTGTAATCCGTTTGTATTTTTGGATAATGTTGGTGAGACCTATCCATTCCCCTCTAATAAAAAAAGAAGCCCTCTGCCGCAGCAAAGAGCTTCTTTGGATACTTGGCCATCATTAATTTGCTTCTTTCAGCAATTTAAAACGGTGGCCTTCTACTAGCCTAAGTCCACTGGAGGATTCTTTTCGGACTTCAAAATCGAACCCATCCTGTGAAAAAACCTGAATTGTGTAAGCATCTAAATTTTTGTGATTTACGTTAAAGCGGAAATTTTTACAATCACCATCAGAAATGTCCTCAACGAAAGTTACGTCTGTGTAGCCATAATTACCAATCAATAAGATATTCGAGATTTGCTCTGTTAAACCCATTGATTCCACTCCTTTAAGATGAATTTCCTTTTTTCTCTCTCATTATAACGCAATTGTAACCGCTTTAACAGGAAAAAAGGGAAAATAAGTAATTGGGATTAGCTCATTTAAAAGCAGAATTTGAGTAAGAACAACGCATTACTTCTATCAGAATAGGCACAAGCTATTGTTTGTCTGCAAATTTTTTTGTGAGCAGATGGGCAATTTTTTTACCTAAATGGTCACCATTTGGCACTTTGATGGAAGAGAATTTTCATGAAGTGCCTACAGAAGGGGACTTACTTTTATGATGGGCATAACATACGGTGAGGAATGCTTGAATGTTTTTGTATAAATTATTTTTCTCTAAAGAAACATTCAAATGGGCTTCATTCTCTTTATGAAGGACTTTTCTCAAGACTTCGGACACCTAAATGTCCTTCATCCCCCTCATGAAGGACTTTTCGCCAGACATCGGACATCCAAAAGTCCTTCATCCCCCTCATGAAGGACTTTTCGCCAGACATCGGACACCTAAAAGTCCTTCATCACCCTTATGAAGGACTTTTCTCAAGACTTCGGACATCCAAAAGTCCTTCATCCCCCTCATGAAGGACTTTTCTCAAGACATCGAACAACCAAAAGTCCTTCATCTCCCTCATGAAGGACTTTTCTCAAGACTTCGGACACCTAAAAGTCCTTCATCACCCTTATGAAGGACTTTTCGCGAGACATCGGACATCCAAAAGTCCTTCATCATCCTCATGAAGGACTTTCCTCTCACCGGGCACCCCCCAAATAGCCTTCACCCCCTATTTTTCCATGCGGAGTCAACACCCTAAATTCCCCCTACTCTCCAAAGACAAAAAGCCGCATTCCCAGAGAAAACAAGCTACGATAATGGAATTTGAACAAAGGAAAGGATGACTTTTCCAAGAGGAATGTTATAAAATAGTCCGCAGATGAAATACCTAAAAATTGCAACACGGGCGGTGGTACAGAATGAACTCTATATTAATTGCAGATGATGATATCCATATTCGAGAGCTGCTAAGGCACACCCTTCAAGCGGAGGGATACGCAGTGATTGAGGCGGAAGATGGCGGACAGGCAACGGAAATCCTGATGAAGCAGCAAGTTCAATTAGCCGTAGTCGATGTCATGATGCCCAAAAAGGATGGCCTCCAATTGTGCGAAGACATCCGAAAATATTATGATTTTCCAGTGATTCTTTTAACAGCAAAGGATCAGCTGCCTGATAAGGAAAAAGGGTTTTCTGCTGGTACGGATGATTATTTGACGAAGCCGTTTGAACCGAAAGAATTATTATTTCGCATAAAGGCACTCCTCAGGCGCTATCATTTGGCCAGTTCTGACAAAATTACTCTCAATCAAACCGTGATTGATCGGAAAAGCTATGAAGTTCATTGTGACCATAAAGTGGTGATGCTTCCCATGAAGGAATTTGAACTGCTTGCACAGCTTGCAAGCTTTCCGGATCGGGTATTTTCCCGTGAAGATTTGATTCAAATGATATGGGGAGCAGATTTTGACGGAGATGACCGTACAGTGGATGTACATATCAAACGGCTGCGGGAACGCTTTTCCAATCGCAGCGATGACTTCCAAATAAAAACGGTACGCGGAGTCGGGTATAAATTGGAGGTTCCAAAGAATTGAAAACATTATATTTACGCATCTTTATGACAACCATTGCGGTCATGATGCTGAGCAGTCTCCTCTCCTTTTTTCTTTCCAATGCCTATTACCAATACAAGCTTAAACCCTATAACGATAAAAAATTAACCCGTATGGCAGAGGACATCCAATCCTTTTACGAAAAAAATCCTGAAGACCATTTGGATGCCTATTTAAAAAGTGTAGGAAATCTTGGCTACCAGCTTTATTTAGTGGACAGCAATGGGCACAGTGTTTATTACGGAGGCCCCTTTCGTAAACGGAGGCTGGAAAGTAATGTTATTCAGTCGGTATTGAACGGAAACGTTTATCATGGAATTGCTCATTATCCTTCAAAGGTATTTATAACAGGGTTTTTTGAAAACGATCTAAAAAATACCATAGGGGTTCCCATAAAAACAAAAGGCCAGCGCTATGCTTTGTTTATGAGGCCCAATCCGGAGCTTCAAATTGGAGAATTGCGAATTTTTCTTGCCGTTCTTCTTGTTCTGACATTCATGCTTAGCGTCCTCTTCGTCATTGTCAGTACCCGCTATCTTGTTCATCCGATTACCAAGCTGACGGAAGCCACTAAAAAAATTGCCGCTGGTAAATATGATGTTCAATTGCATGTGAACCGGCGCGATGAAATTGGCAGGCTGGCTAACGACTTTTCACATATGGCAAAAAGCCTTGAACAGCTTGAAGCGATGCGCCAGGAATTTGTATCGAATGTCTCACATGAAATTCAATCACCCCTGGCCTCCATCCAGGGATTCTCGCAGACACTTCAATCCGATTCATTAACAGAGGAGGAAAGAAAGTATTATTTATCCATTATTGAAGATGAAAGCAAGCGAATGTCACAGCTTAGCAAGCAGCTGTTAACCCTCGCCTCCCTGGATAAAGAGGAAAGCATACTGGATAAAAAAACATTCGATCTTACCGCTCAAATTAAACAAATTCTTTTTATGACAGAATGGCGATGGAGGGAAAAAGATCTTGCAATTGATATGGAGCTTCCATCCGCCTATCTTTATGCAGATGAGAATTTACTCCATCAGGTGTGGTTAAATTTGATTACCAACAGTATCAAATTCAGCCGCCAAGGGGGATCCATATCCATTGGTTTGAGCAAGGAGGATGACCAGTGTCTTGTTGAGATTACAGATACCGGCATAGGAATGGCCGAAAAAGATCTCCCGCAAATTTTTAACCGATTTTATAAAGTAGACCCATCCAGAAAAAGAAACGAAGCTGGTACCGGGCTGGGACTTGCCATCGTCAAAAAAATCATTGAATTGCATAATGGCCAAATTCATGTAAAAAGCACTTTGGGGCACGGCACAACCTTCTCTATTTCTCTTCCAAGGCAATAAGAAAAGCGGAAGCTACTTGCTCATCGGTGTACGGATTTCGGAGTCTTCGACTGAGATAAAGGAAACACAGCGAGGGACGTGCTATTGTTGACTTATCGTAGGGAGGAGACGCAGAAATCCGCTAGACGATAGACGCTGGAGCTAGACAATAAGAAAAGCGAAGGCGCCTTGCTCATCGCGTACACAGTGCAGCAGTTTGTCATTTCCTGTTCATCGTCCGTTCATATTCCCTTTCTATACTGCTCTCATAGCAGTAATTATTAAAAAGGAGTTGAACGGACGATGTTTCTTTCTATACGTGAATTTAAATATGCTAAACTGCGCTACTTATTAGTCAGCTGCATCATGGTCCTCATTGCATTGCTTGTGCTTTTTGTTTCGGGACTTGCAAAAGGACTGTCTTCGGATAATGCCTCATCTATTCAAAATATGAATGCGGATTATTTAGTCCTTCAGCATGGATCCGATCACCGATTAAATCGTTCCATTTTGCCGGAACATGCATTTGACAATGTACGCAGGGAGCTGGGAAAAAAAGATGCCGCTCCCCTCAACGTTCAAATGGGGTCCATCACGAAATCAAGAACCGCTAAAAAGCTTGACGCTACTTTTTTTGCCATTGATGCAAGGAGCATGATTGCCCCTAAGATTACGGAAGGGAAAAACCTATCCCTAGACACAATGAGTGAAGTGGTTGCAGATCAAGCATTAAAAAAGAACGGTATCCGCTTAGGAGATACGATACAGGATCAAGTATCCGGCAAGCACTTCACCATTGTCGGATTTACAAAAGGACAATCCTTTAGCCACTCACCTGTCATTCATATCAACCTCAATGAATGGAAGTCTATGAACCATTCAACCGATGTAAATGCCATTGCCATTAAGGCCGATTCAGCTATGGCAAAGAAAATTTCGAGCACAGTTTCCGGTGTTGAAGTGATCAGTAAAAAAGAAGCGTTAAAAGGCATACCCGGATACCAGGAAGAACAAGGCTCCCTCATCATGATGATTGCCTTCCTCTTTATCATTGCAGCCTTTGTGCTGGCGGTATTTTTCTATGTCATTACCATTCAAAAAATAAATCAATTTGGTGTTTTGAAAGCCATTGGTGCTAAGTCAGGGTATATAGCCCGCACGATTATCGCTCAAATATTTCTCCTTACGCTGGCGAGCCTGTTCATCGCGATTTGCCTTGCCTATGGATTGTCTTATCTATTGCCAGACGGGATGCCGTTTGATTTAAGTGTACAGTTAGTCCTTGGCTGTTCCATCCTTTTTATCTTTGTCTCTTTATTGGGATCATTGCTTTCTCTTTACCGTGTAACAAAAATTGATGCCATCGAAGCAATCGGGAGGGCTGCATAATGGGAACAAAACTAGTGTTAGACAACATCAGCAAGGTTTACGGGGATGGGGACACATCCGTCAAGGTCCTCGATCGTGTTTCTTTAGAGGTAAAGCCAGGTGAATTTATTGCAGTTGCAGGTCCATCGGGATCAGGAAAAAGTACGTTCTTATCCATAGCAGGTGCACTGCTTTCACCCTCAAGCGGAAGAGTCATTTTAGACAATATCGAAGTAAATAAGCTTTCATCTAAAAAAATGAACCAGCTCAGGCTCGAAAAAATTGGGTTCATCTTTCAATCTTCTAATTTAATTCCTTATTTGACCGTCAAGGACCAGCTCTTATTAATAACTGAGCTTGCCGGTAAAAAGAAGCAGCAGGCAGAAACGAAGGCAAAACAGCTTTTAGAACGTCTTGGCCTTACACACCGCGCCCATCATTTTCCGGAAAGTCTCTCAGGAGGCGAACGGCAGAGGGCTGCGATAGCAAGGGCCTGGATGAATAACCCGGAGATCATCCTTGCTGATGAACCCACTGCCAGCCTTGATTCTGAACGGGGACGGACTGTCGTAAAAATGTTGGCTGACGAAGTAAAGCTTAGAGAAAAAGCGGCTATTATGGTTACTCATGATAAGCGGATGCTCGATCTGTGTGACCGCGTCATCTATATAGAAGATGGAAGATTATCAGAAACCCGATCAAACAATTGATCACTCGCCTTTAAAGCGCTCTGCCATTTGTGTGGCAGAGCTTTTTTAAAAAGGGATTCCGGTCTTTCTTTGTGGTAAAATGATGCTTGAGTACATATGTAGAAGCTTAGAATGCTTAAGAGAGGCAGGCATATATTCTATGAAAATACTTGAGACAGAGCGTCTTATACTTCGAGTACAGACCGCCAGCGATGCTGCTTTTATCCTTGAACTGATGAATGATCCTTCATGGATTAAGTTCATTGGGGACCGCGGAATTAGGACGGTAGAGGATGCTAAAAACTATATTTTGAACGGGGCCGTCCGTATGTATGAGCAATACGGTTTCTGCATGTTTTTGGTAGAACGGAAAGAGGACGGTGTCCCGCTTGGCATCTGCGGTCTTGCCAAAAGAGATGCCCTTGAGGATATCGACATCGGCTTTGCCTTTTTGCCAGCATACCGCGGGAAAGGTTATGCCTCGGAGGCTGCTCTGGCGGTCATGGAATACGCGAAAGCTACACTTGGGCTGAACCGCATTGTGGCGATTACCACGCAGGATAATCATTCTTCCGCCAGCCTTCTTGAAAAAACAGGTTTGAAGCTTGAACGCTTGATTCAGCTGCCCGGTGATCCTGAAAACTTGAGACTGTTTGTTTTTGATAGACAAAGAGAGAATGAGTGAGCCCTTCGTTCTTTCCTCTAAACGATGCTAATGGAGTTGCTCAAAACTCAATGCTGATTTTTCAATCGCCTGCGGGCCTAACTTAACGCTCCTTTCCCGCAGGAGCTTTTTTATATGGCATTATTTTTTAACAACATAATGTAATTCCACAAATTGATTAAAGGTTCTTATCCCTACCAAAGTCAGGTCCAGCTGAAAATCTCCCTCTTTAAATAATGGAATACCCTCTCCTATGATGGAGGGTGCAATGGTCAAATACAGTTCGTCAACCAATTTTTCCTTCATAAATGTATATAATAAATCTCCGCCTCCCACCATCCAAATATCCTTCCCTTTTTCTTTCTTTAATTTGGAAGTGAATTCTACTATCTCCTCGTTGATGAATGTTACATTTTCATCCTTCTCCAACGGTTTCCGGGAAAAAACATAGCATTGTTGTTCTTTATATGGAAAATCCCCTTTTACCTCTTCTACTATCCAATCATAGGTTCTTTTTCCCATAAAGATGGTATCTATTGTTGCTAAAAATTCTGAATAGCCATTGTCTCCTTCGCCTTCAACTTTAAATAACCAATCTAGGGAATCTTCTTTTGTTGCAATATAGCCGTCCAGGCTTTGAGCAATAAATAAAACGACCTTCCTTTGACTCATTCGTTTTCGCCTCCTATCTGTTTTTTCCAGTACTGAGAAGAAAAAAATCTCCCATAGCAAACAGTTTTATATCATTATAGAACATATGTTTGATTTATTCAAATGTCAACTATATTTTAACTAAGTAATTGGTTGTGCACTAATCATCCTGCTGGTTGATTTACGCTGCAGGCACTCGCTTTCCGCGGGGCGGTTGCGGAGCCTCCTCTAATCTTTGTTCCTGAAGGGAACACAGGAGTGCCGTACTTTCCGCCTTAATCACATAGGATTTTATTCAACAGCAGGCTTACTCTGGGAACGTTAAAAAAGAGCAGACCCATAAAGATCTGCTCTTTCCTTTTCTATATAAGCCCTTTTTACCCCTTTTACACTTTTTTCGCCCTGAAAAAAATGCTCTCTATTTAATGCCTAGCTCATTTTTAATATCAGCCAGGGTTTTGCCTTTATATTTCAATTGCGGTTTTGGTGCGTTATCCACAGTCGGATTTTGCATGCCAAAGTTCTTTTCTACAAAGGCAAAGTCTTTTGCATCCACTATGCCGTCATCATTAATGTCGGCGCTGCGTTTATTGGTTCCCCAATATGTTTGGATGGCCAATGCATCCTGAATATCGATTACGTTATCCTTATTGACATCCCCTCCTATCGCCTGGTCAACTGTTTCTGTACCTAGTCTCTTGTAGATTCCATAATCCTCGCCATCCATTGTTTTATAAGCACCGGTGAAATGATCATACATGGTGAAATGGCCCGGGATATCCTCGATTAAGGTGAACATATCACGTGTGACAGGCAGGCCGGTAGCGTAGAATTGTCCATATTTATCCATCGTGCTGGTATACGTTTTTCCATTGCTGTCCTGAATGGTTACATTTGCGCCAACCTTTGTGTAATCCTTGGAATAATCATAGTCGCCATTTGCATCTAATAAGCCGTCTGCATGGATATAGCCGATAACGCTTGAAAAGTCCGGCAAGATATTGATCGGTGCAACATACGTAAATGGACTTGTTACGGTATTGTCTGTACTTGTAAAGGTTGAAGTAACCGTTCTAAAACTTGACACAGGTGCAATATCCTTCATATCCGGTATTTGAAGGGTTACATCGACCATTGGAATATCTCCTGATACCTCTGAGGTTCCATCAAACGCCACATTCACATTAGTGTTGACGGTGTCATTTGAATTCGTTGTTTTGACATCGAGTTTACCGCCAAGCTTTTTCGCCTTCGGGTTCAAGGATATGCCGACTATGTTTGTGTCCTCTGTATATGTTGAGAAGCTATAGGCAGCCTGTTTCACTTTGTTTACATTGTTGGCTGTAAGTGTAATGGTAACCGTATCTCCAATATGTGCATTGACTTGATTTAAGCGTGTTGCGGTATTCGGCTGACCGTATACATATGGCGTATCATTTTGTACAAAGAAATACTGCTTTCGGCCATAGGAATTTCCTGCGGCGTCAATTCCTTCAAATCTCAGATTCAATACCTGTGAAGACGGATCCATGGCTATATCATCTTGGCCATTGCCTTTGGCATCCAACGTAAGCTGTCCGCTCGGCCAAGGACTATTATAGTAATACCAGATGCCATTTTTGGATTGATCCGTATTGAATCCGGCTGATTTCATTGTATTGATCATCTGGTCATGGATCGAAGCTGTTACGGGCACAGTCTGCTGGCCAGGTTTGTACTCGACGAACGGGTTGCCTGCTTTTTCACCCTCCACTTGTACATCATATTTATCCGGCATGGTGTTATCAATAAACATATCCTGTGAAGCTGTAAAAGATCTGCCAGCATCGTCATAGCCAATGAGCTTCAGCTTGTAATGTCCTTGCGGTGCTAAAATCTCATGGGAGCTGATTGGGTTGCTTGGATCATTGGTAAATGGATAATAAAATCCCATAAACGCATTGAATCGGTAAGGTACTCCTTCATCGAACTGTGTTCCATCCATTGTTCCTAAATACCCCACATCTTTGCCTGTAGAAGCATCTTCCACGACCGCATCGATATATCTCATATGCGATTTTAATGTAAAGCTTCCATAGTTGTAAGGATTGAAAAATGGATTGGTCAAGTTATTACGGTCACTTGTCATGGTTAAACGGTCAAGGCTGACATCCTGGAACCCTTCTTCCACAAAATGCACGCCGAATGGAATCCGGTAGGTCTCAGAAGGATTATCGTGATTGGTGTACACAATATAGCCTTCATAAATGCCTTTTTCCGCCGTTTTTGGAATGGTCAGCGTTACCTTTTTCGTTACTTCACTGTTGCCTGGCACCTTAATGGACTTGACCGTGTCAACCGTCACGCCATTTTTCTGTGCATCCTTTGAGCCTCTTGCATCCGTCTGGTAAGTGACACTTACGTCAAAGTTTTTCGCATTTTTACCATAATTCTTAAAACTAATGGAACGTGAATCGGTAATATCCTTGCCAGTAAAGGTCTCATTTCCAAAGCTTAATGCCCCTGTATCTTCCTTTATTTGCTTTTCTCTGCCATTTATAATGGTCGGAGTGTTTTCCTTTACTTTAATTTCCATTGTCGACTCGATCGCTTTTTCAGGATCGACACGTCCTGCCCCTTCTTCAAAGACACTGTACGTTTTGCTTAATGGATCGGCTGTATTCATTAAGATCGATTTCACATCTTCAGGCTGCAAATATGGATGAGCTTGTAATAATAAGGCTGCAATGCCCGCTACTTCCGGAGTCGCCATCGAGGTTCCAGACATGCGTTCATACGCATATTTATAGTCAGCCGGATTGTCGGGACTATGAACGAAGCCAGGAACTGTCGATAGGACGCTTACACCCGGTGCGGTCACTTCAGGCTTAATGTCATATGTGACACGCGAAGGCCCGCGGGAGCTGAAGTCAGCCAGGTTATCGCCTGTTGTAGAAAAAGAACCTGGATCGCTAAATGAAAACTGCGTGCTGCCTGCAGCAATTTTTTGCTTCAATGCCAGTCCGTCTGCATTGGTTAAATTAAAGGATGGGATAAAATCGGTTCCTTCCCCTAAATAAAATGGCATATAATCCTCAGTCGTTACATTGTCATAGATCAGGATTGCTGCAGCACCATTCAGCTTAGCTTGAAGGATCTTATCATTGATGGTGCTCGTACCGCGCTGAACAAGAACCACTTTCCCTTTCACATCTAAGCCTGTATAGTCGCTTGCCTGGCCATAACCGCCGACACTCACGATTGGTAAGCTTTTCCCTGCAAAATCGCTAATGGTATCGCTAAACCCTTTTGCCAGTAGACGCATGTCAGAATTCATGCTATCCAGATGGCCTTTCATGGTCGGAATCTGTTCCGGCACATCACTTGCGCCTACCGTCAGGGCAAGTGCAGCACCTCCAGGAGAGCCTACGGTATACATGCCGTTACCAGAATTCCCAGCTGCTACAACTGCTGTCACACCGCTCAAAACCGCATTGTTGATGGCAATGCTGTCCGGATAAAGCGGATCATTATAGTTGGCGCCCAAAGACAGGTTCATCACGTCCATACCATCTGCAACTGCTTTATCAATCCCGGCCATGATGTTTTCCGTTGAGCCTGAACCTCCAGGGCCAAGCACACGGTATACATATAAATCTGCATCTGGCGCAATCCCTGTTGTCGCATAGGGACTGTCATTTTTCCCTTGGCCGACAATCGTGCCGGAAACGTGAGTCCCGTGTTCTGTCTCATACGCGGTTGGGTCCCCGCCTGGCTTCCCGGCTTTTACCCAATCTGCATACGTGGTTTCCATTGGATCATTGTCATTATCAACGAAATCGTATCCGCCTTTATAGGCTGCTTTAATATCAGGATGGTTGTAGTCAACACCTGTATCCAGCACGGCTACTTTAACACCTTTGCCTGTGTAGCCTTCCTGATGCAGCTTATTGATATTTAAATAAGAATTTTCTTCTGACATTCCCTGACCCTGAGCTTCTTTCGAAGGCTGGGCTTCTTTTTCAGGAGGCTCTACGGTTACCTTTGAATCACTGTAGATGGCCTGAACCGCACTTGATTTTACTAATTCCTTCAGCTTGTTCGCAGGTACTTCCAGCGCGACACCGTTAAAGGCATTTTTATATTCACGTTTTACCTTATAAGAACCATCACTCTTTGTCTTAAAAGCAGATTGCAGGTCGTTTTGAAACGTCTGGTGATCTGCGTCTACATCGCTTTTTGCCTGGCCATCCGTCAAGCTTTTTCCTTGAACTGCGGATTGAAGAACGGCCACTTTATGAGGCTTGCTCTTAAACTCTACGATAACGGATACCGGTTTTGAACTGTCGGTATTGACATCTGAGTTCAAGAAAAGTCCGGATTTATTATCGGCTGTCAGCTGCTTCAATGCTTGTCTTTGTTCAGGCGTTAATTTGGCCAAAATGGTTTCTGCAGTTGTGTTTGTTGCTGCATGGACTTTCGTTGGCATGCTAATATTTAAGGTTGTAAGACTGCTATAAACCAGGCCAGCTCCTAATGTGAAGGCCGTGGCTTTTTTCATCAATTTTTTTCTGGATTTCATCTTTTGCTTCCCCTCTTTTTATGTATAATAAGTGCCTATCTCCAAATCCCCTTTGCTCTATCCACACTCCCCTTCCAAATACTTAGAATATTGTAAATTAATGTGTTAATTTAATCCTAAGAGTCGGATGGTTAAATGTAAATTGGGGTAATCAAGAAATCAAAGAGCGGCTAATAATAGACAAAAAGAATCATTTTTCTTTTTAAAAAAGACACTTTCTACCCATTCCTTACACATATCGAGAGAAAATCTTTCGCAAAAAAGTGACAATAGCCTTAGAAACCCCGCATACAATTACCCCAAATTGCAATAAAAAAGACACAGGAATGGGATGACCGGTGTCTTTTTACTCATTTTAATAGAGACTGAAATCAATTTCGTTATTCGTTTCCTGTAAAGCCCTTTCCTCCCTCTGGTGTAAAGGTGCCAGCTCTCTCTACACCTGAAAGGAGAGGCTGGGCCTGTTTGATTAATTCTTGTGTACTTTCAAGCTCTAAAGAAGCTTGATGAGCTTTTTCGTCACTCCAAATCTCATAAACAAATACAGAGTCGGGGTCGTCATTGGACGAGCTTACCATATACATTTCGCATTCCTTCAACTCTTCCATAGACCGGGCAGCTCCCAGCAAGATATGCAAGAAGGTGTCCCGCTTTCCTTCTTTTACGATGAATCGGACCATCATTCCAAACTTGCGCATTCTTATCCCTCCTTAATCCTACTATTTCTGACTTCTTCATCGCTTCATAGAATTCATGGGCGGAATGAAATAATAGTAAATGCCAATGCCTTCCTAAAAGTTGTGCTCATCTCGCCTGCCGGTTTCATGATGAAAAGTTGCCTTTAAACAGAATCCTACAAAAAAGAGCTGCCGCAGCAGCCCTTCAGTATAACTTCTCTTACTTTTCTTCCTCAGTTTGAGTGGAAACCTGCCAGGTTACACCAAATTTGTCTGTGACCTGTCCATATAATGGGCTCCAGAAGGTTTCTTGGAGAGCCATAGCCACATGGCCGCCATCTTCAAGCTTCCCGAAGATCTCTCTTGATTCATCTGGATCATTGACGAGAAGGGCTACAGTCACTTGGCCTCCCACTTGATATGACTGCCCCGGGAACGTATCCGATAACATAAGATCTGTATTGCCGACTTTTAAATGTGCGTTTAATACTAGGTTTTTTGCTTCTTCAGGGAGCTGGGACTCAGGATTTCCAGGCATGTCTCCAAATGTTTGGACATTTAAAACCTTTGCATTCAATGCCTTTTCGTAAAACTTGACGGCTTCTTGTCCATTTCCATTCAAAACCAAGTAAGGATGCATTCCAATGATCATATAAACAACCCCTTATATTTTTGATAAATTAGCAATTTCGCTTCCATCCTATTAATTCTCTATATTATGTAGAATTCCTACTTGTTTTTTGGCAATGTCGTTTTTCTTTTGTTAGCAGTAATATAGACACTGGCAGTGCTCTGTTTATCCTGCTGGCTGAGTTACGCTGCAGGTATTCGCTTTCTACGGGGCGGCCGAAATCCTCTTCGTCGCAATCTCCTGTTAGGTATGCCTTTGCAAGCTTTTCTAGTAGGAGTCTCATGCCTTGTCTTTCATTTCTATCAACTTTAGGTTCAGTTCTACTTTAGGCTTTAACTGAGTTATGCGAAGTGCTTTTATTTTTCCTGCCGGTTGATTTACACTGCAGGTACTCGCTTTCCGCGGGCAGTCGGGGAGCCTCCTCGTCGCAAGTTCGCTACTGCGGGGTCTCCCCTAACTGGCTTTTCCCGCAGGAGTCTCGTACCTTTCGCTTCAATCAACTTTGGTTTCAGTTCTACTTTTAGCTTTAACTGAGTTATTGGTTGTGCCCCTGTTCTTCCTGCTGTTTGATGGGCATTGCAGGTACTCTCGTTTTCTACTTCAATCACTATGAAATTCATTCCCTCTTAGGGCTTTAGCTGAGACATTTGCAGTGCTCTGATCATCCTGCCGGTTGAGTTACGCTGCAGGTACTCGCTTTCCGCGGGCGGCCGGAAGCCTCCTCGTCGCACGCTCCTGCGGGGTCTTCCTAAGGCCTGCTAATCCCGCAGGAGTCTCGCACCTTTCGCTTCAATCAACTTTGGTTTCAGTTCTATTTTTGGCTTTAGCTGAGTTATTGGTTGTGCCTCTGTTCTTCCTGCTGGTTGATTTCCACTATGATTTATTTGTCTTCGGTTGGTTCCTCGCATTCCAAACAAATCTTGCTTACTATAAAAAAAACGAGATTTGAGCTTATTAAAGAACAGCTGCTTGAGGCTTATTTTTCTAAATAGGAGAATATAAACAATATCCTTCAAGCTATTTAGGGTAAAATAATAGTAGAATGATTTTTATAAGGACAGAAGTCCAGAATTCGCATACAGGGAGATTATTATGACTGCATTATTTCATTTGTTAAATGAGTATGGTTATATTGTCCTTTTCGTTTCCTTAATGCTTCAGTTAATTATTGTCCCTATTCCCAGCGAAGCGCTATTGAGCTATGTAGGGGTTCTTGCTTTTCAGGGAAAAATGAATTTGATTCTCTCTCTTCTATCAGCTGGAGCTGGAGGAATTACAGGTGCGAGCATTTCCTATTGGGCCGGCTATAAGCTCGGGGTTCCCTTTATTCAAAAATATGGGCGTTACCTTCATATGGGGCCTGAAAAAATGGCGAAGATGGAGGTCTGGTACAAAAAGTATGGGAAGGTTCTGCTTCTCATTTCTTATATCATTCCGGGTATTTGCCATATTGCCAGTATTTTGTCCGGCATCATCAAGCTTCCCTATCGATCCTTTGCCATTTTCTCTTATATAGGGGTGTTTTTATGGGCAGGACTTTATATTTTCCTTGGGTATTTGCTCGGTCCTAAATGGGATCAATATCAAAGTGAAATTGAAAAATGGCTCGTTCTTGGAGGCATTGTCTTAGGGATTGGGGTTATTGCATTTATTGTTATAAAAGCGAATCGGCAATATGTGAAGGAATCGATTATTCTTATCTTCCAAGCAACGTTTAAACGGTTTGGAAGCTTTTTCAAAACGAAAATTCTCATTTTAGAAATCCTGGTTTTCTTTGCGATTCTCATTGCCTTAATGGTCAGGATGATTCAAGCGATCATTAACCATCAATTTGGACAATTCAATACCTTTTGCCTAAATGCAATGTCGTTTCTTTCCTCGCCAGGCTGGCATGGAATCATGAATACAGTGTATGCCCTCTCCTCGGTGAAAGTCTTAAGTGCGATCAGTGTTTTAACCGTTCTTGTTATCGCTTTGAATAAAAAAAATATTTTGCTGGAGCTACTATTTTTTGCCTGTACTATAGTAGGTACGCTTTTGTTTTCATTCGGAATTCATTGGCTATTCCACTTTTTATTCAGCGACATCAGCGCTCAGTTCCCGGATGCACCTTCCATGTTTTTCGTAAGCATCCTCAGCTTCTTCTTTATCATGCTGATTCGACACTATCGGAATTATCAGGTGATCTTCTTTCTAATGCTTGGCTACCTTTTCATGTTAACCGCCTACTTCATCAGCGGTGTATATCTCGTGCATGCTGAACCAAGCGATATGATGGCTGGCTATGTTTTCAGTGCAGTTTGGGTGAGCGGAATGCTTTTCGCTCTTGAAACATTTAGATTTATTTCCCTTCTTAAAAGGGAACTCAACCACTCCAGCGAACAGTAAAATAGTCAGAGATCCGCTAGCCGATAGGCGCTGGAGCTGGGCCAAAAAACACCCGTGATTCCACCTGGAACCACGGGTTTACTTTTATAGGGAGTGTCTTTTGTTATTTTGCTTCAAGTGAAGAAGCTAGCTTGGAAATAATGATTTTGCTTTCTAAAATAGGAGATTCACCGCCAGAGGAATTGGAACCTTTATGTGCTTGTTTAAAGGCATCACTATTTTTCCATTGAGAAAAATCTTCAAGACTGTCCCAGTACACATTAACATTTAGTTCATCATGCTCAGACAGATTTTGGGTAATCAGCACTTCAACCTTTACAAATCCTTTCATTTCTTGCAAAGCACCCGGTTTTGTAAAAGCTGGAGCCATTTTTTCTGCAAAACCCAATTTTGTTTTCATTCGATTCGTAACAATAATCATGTGATGATACCCTCCTATTTCCCATTAGTCAATAATGACTATTCGAACATGATTATATAGCTGTTTTATCAATTAGTCAATAATGACTAATTGAACAATACGCTTATGTAGTAAAAGATTTTCTGAGTTTTAAGTGCAAAAAATGAACCCAAAGGTGTAGGGTTCATTTTTGAAATAACATATATAAAACTAAATATCTGCACGGTTACTCCCCCTCTAGGATATTTTCAAGTCTACCGAAGCATTTAAGATCTATTTTTTTGTAGAAGATCATTTAAATATTGAAAACCATAAAAAATTAGTCCTCTTAACGTACTGACAAATAAATACTGGATTTTCGTCATCTTTACTAAAGCTGCAATCTTATAACGTTTTAAATATTTTAATCCGACAAAAGTAAAAAGTATGTGGAGAATAGTGTCCGAAATTATAAATAATTTAAAATTCCCATACGTCATTTTTAGCATCCACAGACCACTGACGAAATATGGACCAAAATTAAAGAAATCCATACTGTCAAAAGGAGGTATCCCTTTATAAAATCGCCACCATTTCTTCTTTTCACCAAATAAATCCAATGCTTTTGTAAATATAACTATAAATATGCTTGCAGGCAAATATCTTTTAAATGAAGATTTACCTAGGAAAGGTACAGTTAACCAAGGAAAAATGAGTATACCTATTAACAATAATTTTGAGCTTTTCAATATACCACCTCCACTGTTTATGATGTGTACTAATCCTCAAATTCATCCATACATATACGCAATCCTTTCATTTCAGCCAGCTGCAATCCATTTTGTGAAAATGCTTAGTATTAGTAGTAACAGAAAAAAGGGACAACCAATTCGTTTAAATTGATGTCCCTCTTCATATGGCTTTTTTTATATTTGTACACTAAAACAGGAGTGTGTGCGAAATTTACTATTTTTAATAATATATAATCAATTAGTCCTGGCTTCCAAGCTGGCGGATCGTTTTTTTAAGAAAACCCGCTTCGGCTTCAAGCATTGTCAGCTTATGATGGATGGCAAGATTAACACCTGAACGCTCTGCATGTGCGGGTGTTTTTTTAAACCTCTCAATTAATTCCTGATTTTTCTTTAAACGTTCTTTCAACGCAGGAATCGTTTTTTCCAGCGGGAGAAGATCAATAAACATTAACCCAATATCTCCTTGGTAATTCACACTTTCGGCTGAAGCTAGATTATTTAAAAGCAAATTGTAGAAGTATTGCTTGCCGTTCTCATTAATCGAATACACTTTTCGTGTCGGTCTGTTTCCTTCCTGCTCTAATTGAATATCAATATAACCATTTTGGCTCAATCGATCTAATGCTGCATAAGCAGTAGGCTTCTTCATATCCGTCACGGTGCTTAAATTTCTTTCTATAAACTCATTAATTTGATACCCATGCTGGCTTTGGTTCATGAGCAGCCCAAGCAGAATAAGTGAGCGATGTTCCATTGAAATCCTCCTTTCTTAAAATTTCCCTTTATATTCTCTCCTATTATGTATCCATAGTCAATTAGGGGTAGTGAAGCTTTCATTTCCTTTTTGTTATAAAGCCATTTTCCTAACTAATAATCATAATTAGGACGTTTTTAGAGGATAGTAATACATGACGATGTGCAGTATAGATGCTTTCAGGAAAAAATGAGTATTGAGCCGTTTCTGTGGCATCTTCGCTTTCTAAAAATATTCCGCACAAATTTACGAAAAGAGTTTCAGGAAAAAAGGGGGCCGTTGATGCAGAACAAAAAGAAATCATTCTCAACTGCTATGTTAATCATTCCATGGCTGACTGTCCCATTTATTGGGAAGACAGCATTTTTCAGATTTTTGCCGGTAGCCAGTTTTGTTAACTTGTTCATCAGCATTTTAAGTCTGATTGCAAACCGGAAAAATTGGTGGAAAAATAAAAACCCTCTCTCTCCGGGTCCGATTGATTTTTCCTATATATTAGGACCATTTTATGTGGCCACTCTCTGGATATTTAAACTATCCTATGGGAATTTCCCAAAGTATTTGCTATTAAATATCCTATTAGATTTTATTAATGCCTTTCCTTTAGGGCAAATTTGGGAGAGAATGGGGATATTTAAATTTAAAAAAATGAAACATGTTACTTGGTATTTAATTTGTGTGTTGTTATCGATCATCATCTATGCCTATCAGTATACGGTAGAAAAATCCATCAAAAAACCTGAACCCCAGGATTAGTATCTAAATTAATGTATTCTAGCAAGTTCTAAATAAAAAACAGCGTGTGTCAGAATTGCCACACGCCCTTTCACCTGCCACTGCTTATATTCTCTCTTTTTTTGTCATCAAAGCGTCATATGCCCTGGCTGGCTGCCGCCCATGCCTCCAAATTCGTGGCCCGGATAGCCTGCTCCTCCATGTCCCGGATGGCCTGGATAGCCGCCTGTTCCCCAGTGCACTGTGTGGCCCGGATAGCCGCCTGTTCCCCAATGTACCGTGTGACCTGGATAGCCGGCCATACCACCATGTCCTGGATGTCCCGGATAACCAATCATACCGCCATACCCTGGATGTCCCGGATAACCAGTCATGCCACCATACCCTGGATGTCCCGGATAACCAGTCATGCCGCCATACCCTGGATGTCCCGGATAACCAGTCATACCGCCATACCCTGGATGTCCCGGATAACCGGTCATACCGCCATGTCCTGGATAGCCTGAATAACCGCCCATCATTTGTCTAACATCATTCATTTAAATCGCTCCTTAGCTTTCTCATTAGGTAACAGTCTAGATTATGCTGTAAGTCAAAAAAGGGCATAGGCAGCCGCCCAAGTTTTTCTCAAAAAATTTAGGCTCTGTTAAATTGGCCATGTCCAAAATTCAATAAACATAAGAGTTAAGGTATATTAACCTGCATTGAAACCGCGCGCTCAAATAACGAAAGCCCTTAAAAGGACAGCGGACGCTCTTTGTTTGAATTTACGGGCGGAATTGGTAAATTTACGGGCGAAATTAACCACTTATCGGGAGAATCAGGTACAAAGACCCACAATCACCACCCCCGAGCACACCACATCACACCATTCCGCTTTATCGCTTTACTCTACTAAAAGGGTCAGACCCCTTTCACGCTTTAACGCGAAACAGCGCACCTATGCAGATTTCCAGCAATTCAAATAAGAAGTCCGATAGGCGCTGGAGCTAGATTTCAATAGGAAATTTTATACTTTCTTACTCAAAAATAAAGGCCCCTGAGAAGGAGCCTCTATACATGAATTTGAAAATTATTTTGCCTTGTATTCATACAAATTCCAGTTTTTATAATCTTTGCTTGTGGCTGGCTCCTGCCAATCACGGGGAGGAACAACATGGCAATGCTTATTTAACCAGCTGTACACTGCGCTGTTTTGTCCCTCAATGGGACTGGAAGGGGCAAGAAAGTAATGAATTTCCCCTTTTTGAGAAAGGTTTTCCAGTTTTGTAATGGTAAGGGCTGGATCGGTTCCTATAAAGCCTCCCATCGACATGACCGGAAGACCGGTATCAATATAAATAGGTGCGCCTGCTCTAGCATTAGCCGTTCCAACGAGATAGCCTCTTCCCTGATATTTTGTTTTTAAAAAATGCTCTAGCTTTCCATTGGAAGGCAAAAAATCATGCGCTCTGGAAAATTCAAGCTCAGGTCCTGCATAAGGATAGGCCGAGTCACCACCGTAAAGAATCGGCGTCATGGCCCAGGCGGCTGGAGCGGTTAGTGTGACAGCCACTATTCCAGTAAAGGCGAGGATGGAAAAGGAGCGTCTGGCCGTTTTCCAATTTAACACAAGCCCTGTAATGGCAACCAGCAAAAATGCCCCAACAATAAAGGATAGCCAGCGAAAAGTGTGATAGGACCAAATAACAGAAAGATCATAGGCGGCTGTACAGAGGAGAGACAGAGGCAAAATCCACGAACGCACGCCTCCCTTCTGCCATTGAATCCACATGTTTTTCCAGCCAATGGCAGCTAAGGCGGCGATACCTGGGGCAAGAATCACCATATAATAGCTGCTGAATTCATTCGCCATACTAAATATCAGAAACATCACCATTACCCAAGAGCACCAGAAAAGAACAGACAGCCGTTTTCTTCCGAAAAATTCCCTCCTTCCGTTTCCCCAGAAAAGAGAAAGGACGCTAAAGAGAATACTAGGTAAAAACCAGCTTAGCTGTCCGTTCAGATGAGGCGTCCTAAAAAGCCTGAGGAATCCCGGCCTGCCAATTTCACTACCGATTGGTGTAAAAGCAGCATTAATAGAATTTCCTGTTTCATTCGAATGCTGGTAAAGATTCGGCTGGCTTGTTTGATCTTTTTTATCTGCAGCCATAACCTGAATATTTCCAAGATGGCGCAGCTTTTTGCTGAACAGACGGTTAATACCGTTATAGCCTACTGCAAGATCCACCATTGAATTATCTGTTGTACTGCCTACATATGGCCTTTGATCCGCTGGAGTCATATCCACGACAATCGCCCAGGACATAGAAACAACAGCAAGAACAGCTGCAGCACAAACCATATGGACACATTTTTGTTTTAGATTCATTTTACTGCCATAGTAATAAAGGAATAAGAATGCCGGCAGGATAAGAAAAGCTTCCATCATTTTGATGTTAAATCCTATGCCTATGAGGGCAGCCGCTCCCAGCAGCCATCTAAGCCTGCCCACCTCCGCTGCTTTCATCGTTGCCCAGGCAGCGGCCAGAATGACCAGCATCAAAAGACTGTCTACTTCATTAGTTCTGTCAGAAGCCACCACAATCGGCGTAACAGTAAGAAAAAGAGCTGCCAGCAGCCCCGTCCCCTTTCCAAAAACGCGGGCTACAAGATGATAAAGCACGGCAGTAGATAACACCCCTGCCAAGGCTTGTGGAAAGAAAAGGCTCCATCCGTTAAACCCGAATATGTGAGCACTAACAGCTTGTATCCAAAAACCTGCCGGGGGCTTGTCTATCGAAATAAAGCCTTTGGAATCAAAGGAATTAAAGAAAAAGTTATGCCAGCTGCCGAGCATGCTTTTCACGGCAGATGAATAATAGAGATTTCCGTAGCCCTCTTCAGCCAATTTATAAAAATTGAGCATAACGGATAGCAGGAGAATCATCCCAAGAGCTGCAGAGTGCCACGTCCACTTATGTTTAATCATATTCATTTACTCTCCTCAAACGCGGTTATAGATGCTATTCAGAATATTGACCGCACTTCCAAATAGTAAAAATTACCCATTCACTAAATAAAGAAATGCAATAAAAAGTCTATCAATGGTATCTGTTAATTTCACTCTCCCGGCCCATTTTTCAGCAGCACAAGGAGGAACTTGCTTTACAAAAGAAGCTTATTTAATAGCATGATTGTGTCTATTATAAACAAGTCTAAATGCCTTTAGAATCACTCTAAATAAAATGTAATCAATCTTTACGAAAACTTAATAATCTTAACCTGCTTGCTAAGTCATTTCCTTCCAAAACAAGAAAAGCGGAAGCGCCTTGGTCATTGGCGTACGGATTTCGGAGTCTTCGACTGAGATAAAGGAAGCTAGATGAGAAGGAGGCGTAAAAAATCTGTGACGCGAAGCTAGAAAGAATAAAACATGTATGCTTTTCCTCCAAAAAGAAAAAGAGGAGTGATTCATCATCACTCCCCCCTTCTTCAAGCACCGCTCTATGAACATGTGGAACCTATAATCCGTACTGGTTAAACTCTTTTTCTGTCCCGCGGAAGACATTTAAATCAAGAGAGTTTTTCTTTCCTGAATGACCGGTCAATCGTCCACGGTTTGTGTATTGCCAAAACGCCCAGCCTCGGTTATCCAGCAACAAAGGCTTTGTGTATACGTTGCTGATCCATACATCACAATGAGCCAGATTGCCTTTCAGGTACATGTTATAGGATTTTTGTGTGGCATAGATAATCACCCGTTTATGATAATGCTGATTCAGCATCTTCACCATCGTTTGAAGCTCTTTAATGACTTTATCTGGGTTTGGCGGATTTTTTTCTTTATTGCCGTAAAACTCCAGATCAATAACCGGCGGAAGCCCCTTTTGGTTGGCAGGGACTGTTCGGATATAATTTTCAGCCTGGGTCTTCCCCGCGCTATCATAGCTGAAGAAATGATAGGCTCCAACCCGGATATTCGTTTTCTCTGCATTTTGCCAGTTCGTTTTAAAATATTTATCCACAAATGAGCTTCCCTCTGTCGCTTTAATAAAGGCAAAGCGAACTCCCTGTTTTTCAAATTGGGACCAGTCCACTTTCCCCTGATAAGAGGACACATCTACTCCTTTTACCGAATAAGGCTTTGCATTGATATCATTTGGAACAAAAATTCCGTTGCTCCACAATAAATAAGCCACGACAGCCGCTCCGAGTAACAGTACCAGCAAACCGGATCTTCTCTTTTTCTTCTTGATTGTTCCCTTTTTTCTTCTAACTTTTATATTCCATGCCAATCACTTCCCCTAAATAAAAAAACTAATTTCATATCGATTCAAGTGCAGCTGACACTGCATAACGCGTTTCATTTTCATCATTTTTATAGTCAATGAGTGTTGTCCATCCCTCATTATGTATAATTTAATTATACGTTTGACTTGTCCATTTTCCTATACCCCAACAGTTTCCATTCTAAAAGGTATTAGGAATCCCCTTATGAAAAAAGGGACGCTATAAAAAGGTCTGCTGCCAGTCGATTATAATTAGTGAGAAAAATCAACATTTTAAAGGAACAGATCTATTTTAAAAAAGCGTTCTTTTACCTTTTATTCCCATCTCCCTTCTTTAAACAATTGTCCCATGATGCCAGCCGTTTTTATTTTTCAAGGCAGCTCAACGTGACCCTTAAATGATTACATTGACAATAAAAAATGTAAAGAGTATATTAATAGTTGAGTGAAAAAAATAAGTGAATAAAAAATTCTCGTTAGGCGAGGCGTCTGTACAAACACAGGCCACTGCCCGGAAACGTCGAAAGACGCCAATGGGTATAACAGGTATTGCCGGATTAAGGCTTTACTTAACGTGGCTGAGCCATGACTCTACGTTGTCCAGTGCTAAAGCTAAACTAGGGGGATATCCATATACGATTTGACCAGTTTTGTTTGATGTGTCATTTACACTAACCCCCTATCCTTTCAGGGGGTTTTTATTTTTTCATTGTGTTCACTTATCGATCCAGCCGTTCATAGGATGTACCATAACAAGGTAAAAGGAGTGTGATTTTTTCGTGGATGGTTCCAGTAGTAGGTTGAGGGGAAAATTAAAATATGGAGTTACAGCACTTTCTAAGATTCGACAGGCGGCCGTCCCGAAATATCATGCTGCCTGCCAAATAGGAACAGTCGGATAGCTCCTAACCAAGGAGTGGTAAACATGATGAAATTTAATGTACCGAAAAAAATGGGGATTAAACCCAATACAGTTAATAAACAAACCATTCAAGGCTTCGACATTGAACTGAAAACAGAGGATAAAGAAAGAATCGACCGCCTTGTAGACATTTATGAAAATAGTATCCTAACCCATTTAGATGATGAATATGTTAGAAAAACCACTTGGGCTGACCGCCTGGCCGACCGGATTTCTTCCTTTGGCGGCAGCTGGAAGTTTATTATTTGCTTTGGCTTCTTTCTGGCCTTTTGGATGATCTGGAATTCGCTGGGTTTTACTAAACACTTTGATCAACCGCCTTTCATCCTGCTGAATCTGATTCTTTCCTTCATCGCGGCATTCCAGGCGCCTGTCATCATGATGAGCCAAAACCGCCAGGCTTCACGCGACAAGCACGAATCCATCATTGACTTCGCTATCAATTACAAAGCGGAGCAGGAAATCGATGATATGCAAAGCCACCTGCACAGAATGGAAGCCGAAATCATGTCCATTAAACAGTTATTGCTGGCCCAAAATAAAGAGCAGGAAAATGAAGAAGAGTGACAAATGGTTTAGAAAAAGGATTCCAAGGGATGATTGGAATCCTTTTTTCTATTTACTATTAAATTAACGGGCTTCGCAGCATTATAGCATGGGCTATTTGGGGCTAAACGCTCTTTATGGGGATGATGAAGGACTTTTTGCTTTCAAATTGACCCCCTTTCGGCCTTCATAACACCGATGAAGGACTTTTCGCTTCCTAATTAACCTCTTATTGGTCTTCATAACCACGATGAAGGACTTTTCACTTCCTAATTAACCTCTTATTGGCCGTCATAGCGGCGATGAAGGACTTTTCGCTTCTAAATTAACCTCTTATTGGTCTTCATAACACCGATGAAGGACTTTTCGCTTCCTAATTAACCTCTTATTGGTCTTCATAACCACGATGAAGGACTTTTCGCTTCCTAATTAACCTCTTATTGGTCTTCATAACTACGATGAAGGACTTTTCGCTTTCAAATTGACCTTTTATCGGCCTTCATAACCACGATGAAGGACTTTTCGCTTCCAAAGTAACCTCTTATTGGTCTTCATAACCTCGATGAAGGACTTTTTGCTTCCAAATTAACCTCTTATTGGCCTCATAACACCTATGAAGGACTTCCCCCAATCCTATAAACGTAAAACAACAATCTATGCAAAAATAAAAAAGCAGCATCCCCACCCATTATTGGTGGAAATGCTGCTTTTTTCAGTAAAACGTACCAAGAGCATGTAAATATATTTAATCTCTGCTGTTGATAATTCCGAAGAAGCGTAGAATGTTTAGGAACAGGTTAATAAAATCCAGATATAAGGATAACGCGAGCAATGGCACCATATCCTCTGTAAGCCTCATGTGCTTCATTTGGTTGAAATCGAACAGAATATACAGAGAAAAAACTATGGTTCCAATGACGGAATAAGCCATTAAACCGCCTGTGTTCAGCGGGCTAAACAAATTGAAAATGCCGATGAACAATAAGGCAAGCAATGAAACCAACAGGATGGTACTTAGAAAAGAAAGATTCTTTTTTGTTACGGTTCCAATGATGGCAAGGACAGTAAAGATTCCAAAAGTGGATCCAAAAGCCATTAATACAATATTGGCTCCAACGGTTGTAATGTAATGTTCAATGACAGGAAACATGGTAATGCCTGATATTAACGTAAAAGCATAAACAAACATGTAGCCTACTGCTTTTTTTCTTCTTAACCAGAACGCTGTAAAGATCATGGCGATTTCAACCACCTCAAGAGGCAGCATTAGTCCGGCTGGCACATATTGGCCGACATATAAACCCGCAGTGGCAATCAATAAAGACGTTGCAAACATCCACAGAACCTTCTGAGTGATGGAACGTTGATCTGAATATACTACATTTTCCATGGAAACATCCCCTTTCCTTACTAGTATTATATTTTTATTTCGTTTCATATGCTAGGATTTCAAAAAAAAATTCAAAAAACGGACTTAAATAGGCTTTTTAAATCTGGATTATTTCATTCTAACACTAGGTTCTCTTTTTAAACCTTGCTGCTTTCGCATGTTGACTGGAAAAATGTCGAAGAACCCAGCCTTCTCCATAAATAAAATTGATTTCACCCCTCTTTCTTGTTTTGGTATAGTAAAGGTAATAAAGGAAATTTATAGAAGGATGGCGGTATTGTGTTAGCAGCGGGAACTCTATTGTTAGCATTTGGTCTTATGCTTTTCCCAATGGGGATTGTTTATTTTAAAGATAGCTGGAATGATCTAAAAACATTTTCTTTCGGTAGGAAGATAGCGGCTGTACTGCTGGAAATTGCAGATATAGTGATAGCTCCAACTACAGCTTCGCTTAGTGTGCTTTTCCTGTCTGTTATTTTATTGGGTGTGGGCTGTTTATTTCTTTTAATGAATTTTCATTTGATAAGTCCGCAAATCCTAAGGTAATCTTAAATGCCTTTATTGATCTAGGCTCTGGTGCAAATTTAACCAATCCTTAAGTTTAGCATTTGTTATAACTGATATACTGGTTTCAGTCCTCATCGTCCTGCTCGTTGATTTACGCTTCAGGCACTCTCTTTCCGCTGCCGGCCAGGATCCTCATCGTCGCAAGCTCCTGCGGGGTCTCCCTTTGGTCAGCTTTTCCCTCAGAAGTCTCGCGCCTTCCGCTTCAACCAACATTGATATCAATTGTAGTTTTTCTCAAAAGTGTTAAAAAATTCGTAAGTGATTCAACAAGGCATCTTTTCGTCTTAAGTCAATGGGTATACATGCTAGAACCAAAGAAGACTCTATACCAATAGCAACAAAGTGTACGAAAAGAGCCTAAGCAAAAACGCCTAGGGGCTAATAGCCATGCCTAAGCGTTTTCTGTTATTATAGTAAGTATTTTTTAATTTTCGTTATTAAGCTTTTTGATCAGCTTTTAGCTCCTGCTGAAGCATTTGATTGGATTTTTCCAATTGTTTATCGAATTTTTCCAGAATGGAATTAATGGCTGCTCTATCTTTCTTTTGCAGAGCTGTTTTTAATTCTTTGAAGAGACCATTTTTCTTATCGTCTTTACCTTTTTTGTCTTCTTTTTTAAATAAGGCTTTTAATTCTTTATGAGCTTCTTGCTTTGTAATCTTTCCAGCTTTTTCTTCTTGCTTAATCATTTCGATTTGAGTCTTATGCGCTTTGTAGAAGGCTTGGTGCTCAGCTTTTCTTTGTTCCATTTGCTTTTTGAAAGCAGGAGTATTTCTAAGCTCCTTCATTAATTTTCCGCGCTCAGCAAGGTCTTTTTTAAGATTTGCCTTTACTTGAGGAGAAGCATATTGCTTAATCTCATTGATTAATTGATTATGCTTTTTGCCTTTTCCCCATTTTTCATGAGAGCCTTTTTCATCCTTTTGGTGTGAGGATGCTGTTGAAGTACTTTTATGGTCAGACATTGTATGGCCAATTGTTGGTACGGCTAATGCGGCTGCTAAGACAGGGACAATTAAACTTGATTTTGCTTTCATTGTTCAATTCCTCCTCAAAAAGTATTCTTAAGCTTGAACACTTCAGAGTATATCCACCGTTTCTTAAAAGTTTCTTAGAGGAAAGGAAGATTCTTATTAAAAACTCCACATATTTCATGAAGAATTGTCTTAGATTTTCGTTATCAAGTGCAGCCCTGTTGGTACCGCTATCTAAATGTTTCAAGCTAAAATTTGCTTTTTTATATGATGCTCCATATGGGCAAGATAGTCCTGTAATAGCCAATCCAGTGTTTTATGCTCACCGTTTCCGATGATACAAGTAGAGGCCAGCTTTTCTGCAGGGATATGGCTGATGATATGGATGGCTCTTTTATTAAGAGCACAAAAAAGCTGAAGGATTTCGTCAAGGGGAGTCTCTTGGTAGTGCTGCAATGCCACCCAGTGGTCCTGATTATAAACCTGGATAACATAGGGCTGTTCTTCGTACTGGATCTTTACAAATCTTTCAATGTTATTTATAGCTGAATCACATAAGTGGCCAAGGATTTCTTTTTTTGACCATTTATTTGGCAATGGGCGTTCCGTTATCTCTAATTCCTGTAATCTACTTAATTCTTTTGGAAGTGTCTCTATCCAATGGTTTAAACCGGCTATTACGGATTCAACGGTCTGCATGGTTTATGCTCCTTTATCTTTGTATTCACTAAAAGGGAAACATTAATATTGGGCTTCTACGAAATGATCCTTGTTTAAAATGGGAACCGTCTGATATACATTCAGCCGGCTGCAGTGGATGACATCCTCTCCAAATCCTTTTGCCCGCAATTCTCTTCCGCTTCCGCTCTCCCAAATCAATTCTTTTATTTTTTGTCTGGCGCTTTGAAATGCGCCCATACACACCTCTGCTTCAGGTGATTTTTCACCATCCAGCATAGAGACAATAGCACCTGCACCCAAATAATCTTCTATCGAAGGACGAAGTGCATCTTCTTCCTCTTTCCTGTTACTCCATTGCTCTCCGCATGGAACCACCGTAATATTGGCCTTCGTTTGCGCCTGAAACCGGTTCGCTGCTGCTGCTGCAGAAGATGCATTCAGCAAGGAGCCAATGAAAAGAGCCGGAACTTCAGAGGCGATCCAGGTACAAAAAGCACCATTTAGTGAGGACAGAACGTACCTTTTATTCGCATGCTCAGACCGGAATGAAACAGGAGATAAGGTTGGTTTTCCCACTTTTGCTGCCTCTGCTCTCCCTAAAATATATTCCGCTCCCAGTTTTTCAGCATATTCTTTTCCATTTAAATCGGGAGGATAAGGATAAAGGACGGCTCCGTATCGTAAAGCAGATACGACGGTGGAGGAAAAACTAAGAACATCGACAATGATCATGATATCCCCTCGTTCTGCCGCTTCTCTCGCCCCCCTTTTTCCCCACTCTACACGGCAAGCATATGGAGATTGGCTAAACATATTGCACCACCTTTACATATTGAAACAAGTATTGGCATGTTCGGACAGCCAGCCCGACCACCTCCCTTTCATTCCAATTTTAACCTATCTCGCCACGAGCAACATACATTTATCCCTTCAAAGCACAAAAAAACCTCATATATTAGCCTGCCTAATATATAAGGTCACATTTTTATATCCAGCTTTTATTCCGTTCAGGGGAAGAATCTATACTTCAGCAAAATGACTTGCTTTACTTAACCTGTGCGCAATAAGATATATCACAAAATAAATAGGGAACGAATAAAAGATACTCCAATTGGTCATGACATATAATCCAATCCACTGAAAAAGAAGCTCGCCAATGAAGGCAGACCCTCCAGCGAAGATCAATCCTTTAAGATAAGGAGATCGTATCGGCTTGTACTGTATCAGCAGCATAACAAATACAGGCAGCAAACAAAAATCCCAAGGAATAAAGGAAGGCATGGAAGGCAGCACCTTTCCTGTATAAAACCATAACCCATACATTGTCCCCCAAAAATCCAGCCAGGACGTTGTAATAATGACGAAGAAACCAGCAAATAACAAACGATCTCTGCTTTCCTTGTGACGGAAAATAAACCAAAGAACCCAAGGTACGACAGCAAGAAATAAGGACAAGAAAAAATCCCAATGAAAAAGAGTATGATGAAGCCAATAATGAAAATATTCACGATGGGCTTCAATTACTTTTTTATAAAAATGATCCACTTCGTTTATTCTGTGAGAACCCTGTAAAGTATCCATTCCCAATCCTTCTTTGTTCATAACGTCCATTTTTAAAAAACAAGTAATCCTAAAGGGTGAACGTCACTCTATATTTTCTATTCAATCCTGCAAATCCACTTATAATACTTCAATAAACTAATCAAAAGAATAGGATCCAAAATAGCTGAGTACTTCCAATCCCACCAGCCGTAATGAAAATATCCAAATGGCTGCGGCAGCATAGCGATCATTTCATAAATCAGAATACTAATAACAAAAAGAACCAAATAGATTCCTTTTGTCTTCAGATTTGATGTAAGCGGGTACCAATTTAAAAATATCATATTGACGGGAGGAAGCAGCAGAATGTGGGCGGGTAGGCCGCTCCAATCAATGGCTTTTGTAAAGTACCAGTAGCCGTGATACTTGAAGTCCACATAGATGTCAAATAGATTTTGGCATGCAATGGTATAAAACCATATGTGAGCAATTTGATTTTTACTAAGCCTCTTGCATTTTTTAAAAGCAATTAGATTAAAGACAATAATGGCAAGAATAAGTCCAATCATATAAAATCCTTTTTATCGCTAGATTGCCTTAAAAAAGGAAATTTTATTCATTTGCTTTAAGACGGTTTTTTGGAGGATTTTTTTACTATTCTTACCTTTAAATCCTTTATCAATATAATATTCCATAATTTTCTTATACAAAGAATTCCTTTGTAAGAAAATAAACCCTCTACTTCCATTACAAAAATTTTTACTATATTAAACTTATATTACAAGAGTAAAATAGGGACTATTAAATCTTTACTAGATAAGTAGATACTGTATAAAATGATAAAGATTTCAAAAAAAATCACCAAAATTAAACAACAAGAGAGGATTTGAATGGATGAAGAGTAAAATAGCGGTAACAATGGGTATGACTGCTTTACTGTTGCCGTTTAGTATGGAAAACGCAGCTGCCCACGCATCTTCTGCAATTGGAAAAGTAACAGTAAAAGCAGATCATTTATATGTTCGCTCAAGTGATAGCTTCACGGCAAAGCCTGTAAGTGTTTTAACGAAAGGCGAAACCGTTAATGTGTATAAAGAAGCCAATGGCTTATATAATATCGGTGGAAACCAATGGGTAACTGCCAGTTCAAAATATGTAACATTTTCAAAAACTGCAAGTGCAAGTGGAAGTGCAAGTACTGTAACGACTGCTTCAGTAAGCAGTAATGCACTCACGGTAAAAGTCGGACAGGTAAACATTCGGAAGTCGGCTGATTTTTCCTCTACCATTGTAGCCATTGCCTACAAAGGCGATTCTTATTCCATTCAGGGTGAAGAAAATGGAATGTACAAAATCGGCACGAACAGATGGATTACAGCTAATTCAGCCTATGTAACAGTTGGAAGCCATTCTAGCGGACAGGTTTCATCATCATCGACATCATCATCGAGCTCATCCCCTAATGTCGTTTCGTATGCTGAAAAGTATGAAGGTATGCCGTATGTCTGGGGCTCATCGGATCCGGCAAATGGCGGTTTCGATTGTTCAGGACTGATTTATTATGTCTATAAGAATAATGGATATTCCATTTCCCGCTTATCAGCTGCAGGATATTGGAATCAGGTCGAAAAATTATCTTCTCCGCAGCCAGGGGACCTAGTCTTCTTCCAAGGTACATATGAAGCAGGCCCATCTCATGTCGGCATTTATGTAGGGGGCAATAATTTCATAAGCGCAACCAGCGATGGTATTGAAATCTCGAGCCTAAGCAATTCCTATTGGCACCAGCATTTCTTAGGATATGGCCGTTTTTAAAAGTAAATTCATAAATGAAAAGGTGTTCAGTTTAAAACTGAGCACCTTTTTTATGCTTATGCTGCGTTCTCTTCGTAAACGGTCTATCGCTTTATACATATACTTTGCGGATTAGCGAAATACTGCATATATATATAAAGCATAGAAGATGGTGTTTATATGAAAAACAAAATTGAAAAAGAGAAAGAGCTTTGGAATAAAATCAAACAGCTTCGTGAAGAGATGGTTGCCATTGCTGAGAAAAAGAAATTAGACTTTCTGGATGAGGAAGTGTTATCCATAAGTCAACAGTTAAATAAGCTTTTAAATGAATATGAAAAGTTATTGCATCAAAAATAGAGTACTATCCCCTCCATCCTTCTGCTCATTTTTTAAATAGCTTCCTTGGAATGAGCTCCTAACAGATTGATTCAATAGAATTACATTTCAAAAGAGTAATCCTTCTCCACTTTACATATTCGAACGGTGTAGTTTTTATACCATTCTTGCTTGCCCTTTTCCTGGGCCATTTTATGAGCGGAGTGCTCTTTCCACTTCTTTATGGCTTCTAATGAGCTCCAATAGGAAACAGTAATTCCTATTTCCTCTCTCGCACTTTCAACTCCTAAAAATCCTTCTTGCTTTGAAGCGAGTTCATCCATGGCATTTGACATTTTATCATACCCTTTGTCCCCGTCTGATCGTTGGGATGTAAAGATTACAGCATAATATGGAGGCTGAAATTGTTTTGATTTGTTCATTTGAAGTTCCTCCCATTAGGTTCGTTTTGTTATTAAAGCAAGAATTACAGAGAACCATTGAGATATAGGAAGCGTTTTGGAGTTCCTGCTGGTTGATTTACGCTCCAGGCACTCGCTTTCCGCGGGGCGGTAGTGGAGCCTCCTCGTCGCTGCGCTTCTGCGGGGTCTCCCCTAACACGCTGATCCCGCAGGAGTCTCGTGCCTTCCGCTCCAATCAACTTTGGTTTCAATTAATAGTAGGATTGAACTGAGATTTTGGTATTGCCCTGATCATCCTCTCGTTAATGTTCGCTTTATCCATCTGTTTCTTTTCTAATCAAAAAGGGGGGCTTTCCTTGAGACGTTGGCAGCGCTCTGAATTTCATGCTGGTTGATTTACGCTTCTGGCACTCGCTTCAATCAACTTTGAATTCAATTAATAGTGGGATTGAACTGAGATTTTGGTATTGCCCTGATCATCCTGCTCGTTAATGTTCACTTTATTCATTGGTTTCTTTTCTAATCACAATAGGGTTCAAATTAACTTTGGGCTTTCCTTGAGACATTGGCAGCTCTCTGAATTTCCTGCTGGATGATTTGCGCTTCTGGCACTCGCTTTCCGCGGGACGGTTAGTGGAGCCTCCTCGTCGCTGCGCTTCTGCGGGGTCTCCCCTAACACGCTGATCCCGCAGGAGTCTCGTGCCTTTCGCTTCAATCAACTTTGGGTTCAATTCGACATCGACCTTTAACTGCTACCTTGGCAGCGTTCTAATCTTCTTATTGACTTCTGCTTCACGCAATCACTATCCGCGGGTGACCGAGAGCTTTTTCGCAGCTTTAAGTCTCCAGGTCTCCCTTTACCAGCCTTCCCCTAGACAGTGTTGTGGTTATTTTGAATTAAAGATCCCTTTTCCGGTTTCCATACTGATTGGCAATGAGGAGTGTTCATGTGTGATGGTCCATGATCCATTTTCTTTTTTTAATCCGAATGTGAATCGATTGATCATTTGACGGAGTTTTTCTCCGGACGGATTGTAGGCAGCGAACGAAACGGCACAGTGGACGAAAGCGAGATTTGAATTTTCCTCGACGGCGACGTCCTCAAAGGCTACTTTTAGATTGATCGCTTCTTCTTTTAGACCGTTAAACCAGCCCTCCACCATCTCTCTCCAATTGGAAATCCCTTTGCACTCCCAATTTTCCCAGCAATCATAAATATGAACGTCTGAAGCATATGAAGATACAAATCTCTCGACATCTTTTTCATAAACGGCAGATTGATAATTTCCCAGGACATCCTGAACTTGCTGAAAATCTGAACTCATGTATTCATCTCCTTTTTTTCACTGCATGTAGGCAGATTGGTTCCACTTACATTTCTCCATGCCTACACTCTTTTTCCTGCCTTAACATCCTGTTTTATTTCGCACACCCCAAAAAAAGGATTCCACTTCCCTAACCTCCTGCTCTAGCCCCCTTTTGTCATGGGCTTTCCATATCTAACTAAAACATGCCACAACAGCTTCAATTCCTGAAGGACTTCCTCAGGAGTCCCACGGTCTCCCCAGGACGTTGGATTTTTTTTCAAATCCGCTGCAGCAGTGCCAATGATATTGGCATCAATAAACTGATTTTGTGCAATCCGTTTTGCCAATGATGGCATGGAGGGCCCTCTAAAATCACTAGGGACCTCGTCAACCTTCAGAACAAAGCCCGTATGCCAAAAAAGCTGAATGGAATACTTCAGGCACATTTTTTCCAGAATTTCACCTATGTGCGTTCCTTTAAAAGAAGGATCAGCCACCAATACTTCAACATCTTCTTTTAGAGAGAGATCGCCATGAACCTGAGCTTCAATATAGTGATTAAGATTGTGGTTTGCCGCCTTGTTTGCCGGATCGTCTATTCTTTTTTCAAGGTTAAACAGTAAATGATGTATCAATGTTACAGGAGTTAGATTCCTCTCACCGATGGCAAACTCTCTTGTGAACGTTTCTTCCAAAAGTGCAGCCATAATGAGGTCAAACTCTTCATAGGTTCCCTTTTCTTTTGGGGCCTGATGGGAATCAAGGTACGTATAAGTGGAACGGTATGAGACCTTAGGAGAAAGCAGAAAATAACAGGATCCAAAGCGCGGAGCCGGTCCATCCGGGTGCAGCATAACATGGAGGGCCCCATACTTAGGCCGTTGGCTATTCGTTGTCCCCTTTAGCTGGTAGGCTCCTCCAAACAGCTCCTTTTCCCATAGGTCCCGCTCACCGCCAGGATAAGCAGATACACTTCCATTGGATAGGAGGGTTTCAAATTGGTTCTTATAAATCCCTTGCTCAAAAAGAGCTTCCGCAATGCTTTTCATCATTCCATCTGGTCGGTCAGGATGAAAATGCAGTCCAATCCTTGCTTTCGCTTTTAAATGATTCACCGCTTGTTCAAATTGTTGATCTGTAATATTAGACATCTTAAGGATGTGGTTCATAACTGCATTCGCTTCCTCTTTCCCTTTTCTGGCATATTGAGTGATATGATCTAATGCGAATAATTGAGATTTTGATAAGTCCATCGTATTTCATCCCTCCTCTCATCACATCTAATCTTTCTCCAAAAGTTTTGTTCTTCCCTTCTTCTACAGCTGTCACTTTTGGTAAACGAGTAAAAAAGATTGCAACTGCAACCCCATTCTCCTTCTCAAATAAATAAACTTCACTTTTTCAATAATTGATTGACTTTTCTTTTGCCCTTTAGATTCCTTTGAATCACTTTTATAGAATGGTATATCCATGCTAAAAAGGATTGCCGCAGCAATCCTTTTCCGTTCCGTACCATTCACTATTTAACTCTCCAGTGTATTTCTCTTAACCTGTCTTTATTTCCACATGCGGCTTTTTATAGATTTTAAAATAGACCCATGCAGCATTGATAAGAAGCAGGGCACTTGTTATATAAAAGATATAGCTGATTCCCAAACGGGCTGCCACCTGCCCGCCAAAGATAGAACCTCCGAATGCCCCCAGATAGCGGGCAGACATGGCAAATCCAAACACTCTTCCAGTCAGCAGTGCAGGTGTTGTCTTTTTGAGGAGCGTATTGATAGCCGGAATCAACCCTGCGGATGCCAGCCCGAATAAAAAGCGGAGTACGATTAACTGCCAGGGATTTGTCACTAAGGCCTGCGGGATAAACAGAATTCCTGATGCAATAAGGGAAATAAAGATGATTTTTTGAGGGCCGATTTTATCAGACATTCTCCCAAGTCTGGGTGCTGCGATGATATTTGCCAGTCCATCAATCGAAAAAGCTAATCCGGAAATGAGGGCAACATGGCTGGCATGATGGGATAATTGATCAACATATACCGTAATGATCGGCTCAATCGAAAAAAATGCTCCACTGATAATAAAGAAGCTCACCAGCATGATAATCGTCAAGCTTTTATCAGGAATACGGCTCCAAACCTCTTTGGTTCCGGGAGCTTTATCATTTTGCCGTGTAAAAGATTCCTTTACAAATAACCAGGTTGTCAGAAAGGAGATAAACAATAAAATACCAGTTATATAAAAAACATTCTCCAAGCCTGCTTTCTCTGCGATGAAACCGCCGATCATCGGTCCCAATAAAGACCCCGCAATATTGGACGTCGAAATAGCCCCTAAAGCCCAGCCCGTATGTTTTTCATCCGTTTGTGTGGCAATTAACGTAGTACAGGCAGAGCCATAGCCTGAAATCACTCCGAGCAATATCCTCAGCCCTATCAGTTCATAGACATTTTTGGAAAAGCCCATAAAAAAAATCACAATGGCCATGCCTAGACTTGCCCGTAATAGCATCGGCTTCCTTCCATATTTGTCAGCGGCATAGCCCCAAATCGGGGAGAAAATAGCGGAAATAATAAAGGTTGAACCGAAAGCAATTCCTGAAAACTCGGAGATTAAGCCTTGATTGTGAACGCCAAGATGTTTTATATAAATAGGCAGTATCGGGGCAATCTGACTCATTCCCACACCCGCTGTAAACATCCCAAACCAGCATACGATTAAATTTCTTTTCCATATTGGCATATGCCATTCCTTCATTTCTGTCCTAATTTATGACACTGTGCGTTAACGATTCGAACATATGGATAGGCTCTGTTCCTCCTGCCTGTTGGCCGCCATACCTTTTGGCCCAGATTGGCATCGAGCTTTAACAGAGCCTATGCAAAAGGGATCTCGCTTAGATCCCCATGTTTGTTTATTTCAATGTTTCAATCCAGGCATCCACGCTTACTACATCGGCTTGACGCGGAAATACCTTTTCTGTCAGCACTCGGTGAACCTCAGCATCCGGATCAAAACATGCGTCCTCCAGTACCGTAATTTTGAAATCTTTATCTGCTGCCTCACGCAGGGTGGATAGCACAACACCGCTTGTAGAAATGCCGCTGAGAACAATCGTATCAATATTTTGTGCGCGCAGGATCACTTCAAGAGTACTCCCTGCGAATGCACTTACTCGATATTTCGTGATAATCGGTTCGTTTGCTTCCGGTTTGACGAGCTCGTGAATTTGGGTGGCTTGATCATGAACGGTCATCGCTCCGTATTTAGAAATGGCTGAGAAAGCCTTGTTATTTGGGCTGATTTCCGGATAGCCCTCACTAAACCCAACTCTGACGAAGATAACCGGTATAGAGTTTTCACGGGCTGCTTTTATCGCTTTCTGATAGGGGGCGATAGCTTCTTCTAGATTTTCTCCTAAATGCCGTATAATTCCGTTTTGTAAATCCATTACTAATAATGCGGTTTTATTATTTTGATTCTGCATGTGTTGTAAACTCCTTTTCTCTGGGTTACTATTAAGCGGAGAACTCTCTCACTTATATTAAACGGAGACTTCTCCGTTTGTCAATATACCAATCAATGATTGTATTTGGAGTGATGGTATTGTGAAAGAAGAAAATAAGTTTTTTACCCGTACAGAACGCCGTGACGCTGCGGAGAACCGCCAGCGCATATTGGATGCAGCTCTTAAATTATTTGAGGAAAGCGATGTTGGAGATGTCAGTATGAACCAGATTGCCACTGAGGCCCAGATTAGTCCTGGGACGCTGTATCGGAGATATCGAAACAAAGGGGAGCTATGTCTTGATTTAATGAAGGACAATGTTGTCCTCTTATTCGAAGATATTGAAGCTTATTTAGAGGAAACACGGACAGAGCCAGCCTGCGTCCGGTTCAAGGGGGTTCTCGGTTTTTTTATCCGCTTCAGGGAAAATAAAGCGCAGCTGCTGAAAGGTGTGGAGGAATCTGCCTCTGGAAACAAAAGTAAAGCGCTGGCGAGCAGCCCTCTATATCACGAATTGCACCAAATATTTTTTACCCTTTTTGAAGAGATGACGGACAGCGATTCGACCAATGTGGACAATAACTATAGAGCCGATATGCTGCTGATGGCATTAAGAAGCGATTCCTATCTGTTCCAAAGAGAAGTGCGCGGCCATTCGCCTGAAATGATTTTGGAACAAACCTATTTAACGTTCATTTCTCCCCGATGAATAGAAAGCGTAGCTTGAATCTTTATATAAAAAGGTTCCCTAATTGGGGAACCTTTTTTCAGCCTGGCAGTTACTTAAATAGGAGAACAGCAATTATCGCCAACAGTATCAGCAGATTGAGCCAAACTGTATATTTTATTATGAATACAGCCCAGACCTTTTGCTTTCCAACGAAGAAAAGAATAAAGGCAAGAAATGACAAACTGGCAATTCCCTGGAAAGCTTCTTCGTTTATAAAGAATAAAATGGAGTTAATTAAACCGCTCACAATAAATAAACAAACATATACTTTATGAATGGCTGTTTTTCTTTTTCTCCCACTTTCCAATTGATACATTGCTGCACCTCAAGATAGACTTTTACATTACTTTTGAAATAATTAATTTCATTCTAAAGGTGAGTGCTCTTTATTACTAATCACTAAAATCCTTAAAAAGAGTCTCTATTTCTTCCCCATCATAATACTCCCGATCACTAATAAATTTTTCAATTTCTACTGTGCCATCCTCCATAAACTCAATCTCCCAGCGCTGACCTGGAACAGCTACTTCAACCATGACAGCTTCCTCTCTTACTTTATTAAGCCTATAGTAGATATGCCTGTCCTCCAATTTATTAAGAAACTGAATGAAATCTCTAATCTCCATCACAACCGCCTCCTGTATGATAGGAAGAAAATGATACCTTCTACTCTATAAGTCTGTCTTTCTAATCTGCTGTTTGAAGGATTTCCTTCTGCTTTCTTTTTCTTACTGGCGTTTTCGTGTCCTGGACTTTACTCCACTTTCATTTAAAACAGCATTGAGATTTAACTAAAACATTGGGAGCGTATTGGTCTTCCTGCTAATTGACATTTGCTTCAGGCACTGCTTTCCGCGGTCAGCCGGGAGGCCTTCTTGTGCACCTCTTGTTGATCTCCTTACCCCTGCTTTTCCCGCTGTAGTCTCTTTCACTTCAATCAACATTGCATGCAGATCAATATTGGAGCAATAGAGACAAGGGTAGTGCCCTAATCATCCTGCTGGTGCACTCGCTTTCCGCGGGCGGCCGGGAGCCTCCTCGTCGCACGCTCCTGCGGGGTCTCCCTTTGGCCAGCTTTTCCCGCAGGAGTCTCGTGCCTTCTGCTTCAATCAACATTGGATTGATATCAAAATTGGGGCTTAAGAGAAACATGGCTAATGCCCAGGTCTTCCTGCCGATTGATTTTCGTTTCAGGCAAGTGCTTTTCTATGTATCATAACAGGATTTTCGAAAATTCATCAGGTTAACAGTAACTTTTTCAGATAAAAAGATCGCATATCACTAACGGGCTCTGTTATTTGTCACGACATTAAACAGGTTGATTTATATGAGAGCCAATTGTATATGAATTCGACACTCATGTTTAATTAGTGTAAAGCGGTAAGTATGGAATTCACACTAAACTTTGAATAGGAAAATGCACACCGAATTGTAAGGATATACTAGTTGTTGTAACCCTGCAATTTCACCTGCATTTAATAAATAAATCGTCTTAAGCAAAATGGTTAAACCGAAATTAGTTATGGAATACAATGGATATTAATATTGAAGTGAAATAAAGATTGTGAAATAGCGTACTTAAGCTGAACGAAGCAGTTTAGTTGTGCTAGGATGAAATTGTGGGCTTTTATAGAAAGAGGAGAGATATGAAAACTTGGCGTTTTTATTACTATTTTATTTACTTTATATTAGTATTGCTTATCATTGTTTTATATGATTATTTTAGTTATAAATGGTTAAATTGGATTGATACTATTGTGAAATCTTTATTCTCGTGTTTATTCGTATTGATAATCACTTGGCATCGCAATAAGGTAAAAAAGAATGACTAGAATCAAAACTTCTTCAACTATAGGGTGCAAATGTGAATTTGAAAAGGTTGCTGCGGCAGCCTTTTACTCTTATTGAACTAAAAAAGCAGTTTAGCTGAGGAACAGAAAAGTAACTTAAGACGATTATGTGGAAATGACTATAAAAGGAGCCATCAGACTCCTTTTAATTTTGCGTTAGGCTCTTATCATATAGTTTGTTGTATTTTGACCGTAATTTTCCCCTTTAGAAAAAGCCTATCCGTGATATGCACCCCATGGGGAATGTTCTATCTTTCCATAACGAGCTTGATATGCGAACGTTCCGAATAACGCACCCAATATTATTAGTAAAGCGATAATTTTTAAAAATTTCATCCTTTGTGATTTCACCGGTTTATTTTCACGAGCTCTATTTCCATCTCGTATAGATTCATCTCGTGTATAATCTAAGTGATTTTTAAAATCCAAAATTTCACCAAGATCAATAAAATTTAGTCTCAGTTCCCTATCCATCATTCTTGCGAATTCTACTTCACCCCACTTTTCAAATTGTCCAACTAACTCTCGAAAAACATTAAGCTTACAATGAACTTTATAAATCGTTTTATCCACAAGTTCATTTTTAAATTCTAAGATTTCCCCATAGTCTTGCATATATAATCTAACTTTTTCTTCTGTATCTCTAATAAATTCTGTTTGTGACCAAAGATTACTGAATTGCTTCACCTTCTCAAATGAAATCCCAATTTCACAATAAAAATCCAATGTCATTTGCCCCAAAGCTTCACCAGCTTTCTAACCTATAAATTCTTTTATAAATTCTCTACATTAAATGTAATCCGAAATATATTGTTTTTTTTGTAAACCGAACTTCATTCAACATCCATTATTAAAAACAATAAATTTTCCGTAGTCTTTTAATAATAAATCAGATAAAAATAAAACACTACATATAATACGCGAAACAAGGATTTATACTTTAGTATTTAATCGGTATTGGAGCAGGATAGCGGGAGGCGTTCCACAGTGGGTAGACCGAGGACCTTGAAAATAAGCAACTAACTAAACAATGGATTATAAATTTTGGCTCTATTAAAGAACTCAGTTGATTTTCTTCTTTAACTAACGTGCAGGTTAGTTTAACAAGGAGTTGAGAAAATAAGGGCTTCAAAAGAAGCCCTTATTTGGCTATTGTTTTTACAATTTTTGATAAACGTTGAAGACCATCATGTATATTTGGGAGAGAAGCAAATGAATACGAAATTCGTAGATATTGTTCAACTTGAGTATCATAAACATTTCCTGGATTAAGTAATATTCCTTCTGTAAGTGCCATTTCAAATAATTTTCTCATAGAGAGTGACGGTAATATACGCAACCAAATATAAAATCCTCCAGATGGTTTATCCCAAACTGCAATATCAGAAAAATACCGGTTCAAAGTATCTAAAGTAAAATCTCTTCGAGTTTTCAGTTGTTTTCTTACTTCATTTAGATGTTTATAGTAAAGCCCACTGGAAAACCACTCTACTGCTGCCCACTGTGATAAAGAACTAGAACCATAATCGGTTTGCATTTTAATATCTGCTAAGTGCTCAACTACTGGTTCTGGACCAACAATCCATCCAATACGAAGACCAGGACTTAAAGACTTAGATAAACTTCCCAAATAAAGTACAAGTCCATTTTTGTCAAATGCCTTAATTGGCTTTGGTGGATTTTCATCAATCCATAATTCTCGGTATACATCATCTTCAATTAAAGGTAGTTGTTCTTGTTGACAAGTATCCAGCAATTGTTTGCGTCTTTCCATAGTCATTAAGGTACCAGTAGGATTATGAAATGAAGGAATGGTATAGAGTAAAGCAGCTTTTTGTTGTTTTTTATATTGTTTAATAAGATTGGCTCGAATTCCTTTTTTATCCAGAGGGATACCAGTTAAATGCATACCTGCTGACTGGAAGACATTTAAAGAATGAAGATACGATGGCTTTTCTGTTAATACTGTAGAGCCCTTATGCAATAAACCAACACTAATAAGCTGTAGGGCTTGTAATGCACCTGATACGATTAAAATCGAAGAAGGAGAAGCAGAAATCCCAAAAGTCTTTAAATAGTTGACTATTTGTTCTCTTAATGGCAGCAGCCCCTTTGGCTCTTCATATCCATAAGAAATTTCTCTATTCGACAATTGATGAAAAATTTTTTTCATTGATGTGCTTGGAATAAGATTTGGCGACAATTCACCAGTTCCCAAGCGAATTATATTAGGAATAAATTCAGCTTTATTTATTTCTTGAATCGTTGGCAAGTTGGGCTGGTGAGTCCCTACCTTTACATATGAATTCCAATCGGGTGGAGGGGTAGTAGCTAACAAGTTCCATGTATTGTTTACTACTCTGGTTCCACTGCCGCTTTTTCCCTCAATAAGTCCGTCAGCTAATAATTCATCATATGCAGTTACAACTGTACTTCTATTTACTCCTAACTCTTTTGCTAAAGTACGTTGGGGAGGAAGCCTATATCCTATCGTCCATTCACCATTTGATATTTTTTCTTTAATAAAATCAGTTATCTGCTTATGTAACGGTACTGGCGATGATTTATTTGGTTTCCAATCGGTTGTAAACATCAAAAAGTTCTCCTTTTTGTAAACTATTATATTACTTGGTTGGTTTGAATTCCATCCAATTGGTTGGAGACAAAGACATAATTTCAAAATAAAATAAGACTCGTTGAATAATAAATAAGGAAGGGCGTACTTAGGATGTTAGAACCATTTTTTCATGGAATTATTCTTGCACTAGGGCTGATACTTCCTCTTGGTGTCCAAAATGTTTTTATTTTTAATCAAGGGGTATTTCAGCCACGTTTTGTTAATGCATTACCAGCTATCATAACAGCTTCTTTGTGTGATACCCTCTTAATCCTGGTATCTGTTTTAGGTGTTTCATTTGTTATTTTAGGTTCATTTTGGATAAAAATAATTTTAATTGGGACAGGTTGTATTTTTTTAATTTATATGGGATGGACCACATGGAATAGTAAACCAAGTAATGAAAGAGAAGTAAGTGCGAATAAATTTTCTTTAAAGAAACAAGTATTTTATACAGTATCTGTTTCATTACTGAATCCTAATGCCATCATGGACACAGTAGGCGTAATTGGAACAAGTTCTTTAAGATACCAAGGAGACGATAAAGTAATCTTTGCTTTTGCTTGTATTTTGGTTTCATGGATTTGGTTTTTTGGACTTTCACTAATTGGTCGAATAAGTGGAAAACTTGATTCATCTGGTAAATTTTTGTTGACATTAAATAAAATATCAGCCCTAGTTATGTGGGGGGCAGCAGTCTATCTATTGTTTACTTTATTTAGGAAATAGCACAAGTTAATAGGGGGAAAGGGAAGATTGTGAAAAGATGTACTTAAGCTAATGGGTGCTTTACTTTAACAACAAATGAGCTGTTTCGGCAGTACTTTTTCATTAGTGTTATTAAGCTAAAAAAGCAGAATAGATTAAGAAGAAGTTTATCCTGGAATAGCAGGAATATGATTTCTTGTATTTGGTTCGTCGTTTATAAATGTAATGTTTATTGAACCTATTATTTCTTTGTCTTCATTGCCTTTTACAATATTTTCCTGAAAGTTCTTAACTATTTCATTGCTCTCTTCAAATAATTTAAGCCCATTTTGATTAAGTAATTGTAATAATTCTCTTACCCCTCTAACTTCTATTTCAAAGTTTATGACAATCATTTTATTTGAATACATTGTATGATTTGTAACCCAACCAGCACATTTTGATATAATGCTAACTGCATAATCAATCATTTCATATCTATTTTCTCTTGTGAATCCTTTTATTCTTATAGCTCTTGGTAACATTAAATCACCTATTTCCGCTCATATTTGTTTTTATGAAATTATACTACGAATTAAGTTAATAAAAAAATAAAAGAAAATATAATTACTTCTTATTCAATTAACGGGTGCTTGAGTTAAACAGTGGGGTTGCTGCGGCAATCCCATTTCTTATTCGACAAACGAAGCAGTTTAGTACAATAGGAAGTCAATTCTTTTATGTAGTTATTAAGGAGTTTTAAATAACAATAATAAGTAGGGATATTATTCCTATGCAAGTGAGAGAATAAAAAATAATCATTAAAAATGGAGTGATTTTCTAAATGAGTTCTCCTGAAAGTGTTAAACTTACTTCGTCGGAAATGGCTTCCTTGTGGAGTGAATATATCGGTCACACTCATAATAGTTGTGTTTTGCAATACTTTATTGCAAAAGCAGAAGATATTGAAGTAATTGATGTTTCTAAAAAGACCTTTCAAATTGTAGAAAATCTTAAGGAAAATACTAAGCAGATATTACAATCAGAAAATGTTCCAATTCCAATAGGGTTTGGTAGTCAGGATGTTGATGTTAA